>JAYENI010000168.1:0-7792 GCA_034722015.1 Pseudomonadota bacterium | reverse complement strand
GTCCCGGACAGGGGGCACCGGGACAATATCTTCAACCCCTACTTGCGCGTAATCGGCATCGCCTGTGGCGCGCACCCGCTATATCAGCACATGTGCGTCATGACCCTGGCAGCGGCCTACAAAGATGGAGATCGGGAAAACGACCCGAAGCGACAACGATGAAACATGACACGCTCCGCACACGGCGGAACACGGATACGAGTACCGGGGGGACCAAGCCGTGCCGCACGCCCTGATCGTCGACGACGAAGCCGACATTCGCGAATTGCTCGAGATAACCCTGGGACGAATGGACCTGCAGACACGGGCGGCGGCCAACGTCAACGAGGCGAAAAACCTGCTGGCGACGCAACCGTTCGATCTGTGTCTGACGGACATGCGCCTGCCCGACGGAAACGGCATCGAAATCGTCACGCACATACAGAAGCACTATCCCAGCACCCCTGTTGCCATGATCACTGCCTACGGCAGTATGGACACGGCGATCAAGGCGCTGAAGGCCGGGGCATTCGATTTCGTATCCAAGCCGATCGAACTGGGGTCCCTGCGCGATCTGGTCAACAGCGCGCTGCAACTCAATACCGACCCCGAACCCGCCGCAAGAAGTACCGGGGATGTCGTAGCGGAGGACACCCTGCTCGGCGAATCGCCGGCCATGGTCAGGCTCAAGGCAACCATCGGCAAGGTCGCCCGGAGCCAGGCCCCGGTTTTCCTCCACGGGGAATCAGGCGTCGGGAAGGAACTGGTCGCGCGCCGGGTCCACGCACAGGGCCCCAGGACAGACCGACCGTTCGTTCCGGTCAACTGCGGCGCGATCCCCACAGAGCTGATGGAAAGCGAGTTCTTCGGACACGTCAAGGGCAGTTTCACCGGTGCGGTCGCCGACAGGGAGGGGCTCTTTCAGGCGGCGAACGGCGGTTCCCTGTTCCTGGATGAGGTCGCAGACCTTCCACTGCACATGCAGGTCAAACTCCTTCGGGCCATCCAGGAGCGTGCGGTAAAACCGGTGGGGGCGCATACGGAGTCACACGTCGACGTTCGCATCCTCAGCGCGACGCACAAGGACCTGCTGACTGAAATCGACAACAGCGCTTTCAGGCAGGACCTCTACTACCGCATCAACGTGATCGAGCTGAAGGTGCCGCCCTTGCGGGACCGACTCGCCGATCTGCCATTGCTCGCCCGCCATTTTTTGCGCAGGATCGCCGCGCAGTGGGGGGACGACTCCCTTGCGCTGGCCCCGGAAGCCCTGGAAAAGTTGCAGCAATATGCCTTTCCGGGCAATGTTCGCGAACTGGAGAACATCCTCGAGCGTGCGGCGACACTATGCGAGGGCAACCTCATCCATGCAGAAGACCTGCAATTGACCCGGGCCCCGGTCGCCAATGTGACGCCCGCGAGTCCCGCCCCCACGGCCCTGGACGGGCAGTTGCGTGACTATCTCAGCACCCGTGAGAAGGACGCCATCGTCAAGGCCCTGGAGAAGACCCGCTGGAACAGGACCCAGGCGGCGAAGCTCCTCGGACTTTCCTTCCGTCAACTCCGCTACCGGCTGAAAAAGCTGAATATCGAGTAAGGCGATTGCCCGGTACCCGGGCATAGGCTGGCGGAACCGCGCGTGTGACCCGTGGTTTCCGCGAAATCGGGGTGCGACCCATCCCGCCCGGGTGTTGACCCACGTCATATACCCGGGTCGTCAAACCGGTTACAGTGGCGCATCGTCCCCGGCGAGCAAATCGCACGGACCGGGATATCCCGCCATAACGAGGCCAACTCACCGACATGATGAGAGGCGCCTGTGCAAGCCATTGAATTCGATAAAGAACTGATACGCCGCTACGATCTGAGCGGACCACGATACACCTCGTATCCGACGGCGGTGCAGTTTCACGAGGGATTCGGCGCCGAGCAGTATCGCGAGGTCGCGCGGCGTACCAACGAGGGGGAGAACCCCCGCCCGATTTCCCTTTACGTGCACATCCCCTTCTGCGCGACCGTGTGCTTCTACTGCGCCTGCAACAAGGTCGTGACCAGGAACCGGGACCGGGCGGTGCCCTACCTGGAAAATCTCTATCGGGAACTCCGAATGCAGGGGGAACTGTTCGATGCGTCCCGGCCCGTGGACCAGTTGCACTGGGGGGGCGGCACGCCGACCTTCCTGAACCCCGAGCAGATGGCGGAACTGATGACCGTCACCTCGCGCCACTTCAAACTGCGTGACGACGATCAGGGTGAGTACTCCATCGAGATCGATCCAAGGGAGGCCGACGAGTATACGATCGAGCTGCTGCGGGAACTGGGGTTTAACCGGCTCAGCCTCGGTGTTCAGGACTTCGAGCCAAGGGTCCAGGCGGCAGTCAACCGAATCCAGTCCGAGGAACAGACCTTCGCCGTCATGGACGCGGCCCGCCGCTGCGGTTTTCGTTCCATCAGCATGGACCTGATCTACGGCTTACCCTTCCAGACGGAGATAACCTTCGCGCGCACGCTGGAAAAGATCATCACCGCGCAGCCCGACCGGCTCTCCGTATTCAACTACGCCCACCTGCCGGAGCGCTTCAAACCACAACGTCGCATCAACGCCGCCGACCTGCCTTCACCCTCGCGGAAACTGGCGATCCTGCAAACCAGTATCCGGATGCTGGGTGAGGCGGGGTACGTCTACATCGGCATGGACCACTTCGCCAGGCCCGACGACGAACTGGCGATCGCCCAGCGACAACGCAAGCTCTACCGTAACTTTCAGGGTTACTCGACGCACGCCGACTGCGACCTCGTGGGGGCGGGAATCACATCCATCGGCAGTGTCGGAGAGACCTACGGACAGAATGTGCGCACACTGGACGAATACGAGGCGTGTATCGGCGACGACAGACTGCCGGTGTTCCGGGGGGTGCAGCTGAACAGGGACGACCTGATCCGCAGGCACGTGATCAAGGAACTGATCTGCCACTTCGCGATCGACTTCCCGGAGGTGGAAACGGCGTTCGATATCGACGTCGACAGCTATTTCAGGACCGAGCTCGACCGACTGGAGGAGATGCGCAGGGACGGCCTGATCGATCTGGGCGGGGGCGGGATCCGGGTCCTGCCAAGGGGCAGACTACTGATCCGCAACATCTGCATGGTGTTCGACCACTACCTTGGCGGGCAGCAGACAAACCGGTATTCGAAGGTAATCTAGTGTCGGATCGCTCGAATCCGGAGGTGCCATCCGGCCCTGCGGACAGGGCCGGATGGCACGCGCCCAAACCGAGTACGACGAAATCTTGCCGGCAGGGCGGACACTTCCCTGTGTCCAGAGTTTCCCTGAAGGCTTACAGCTTACTGACCGGACTGCTGTGCCGGAGCAGCGGGCGCAGCGCCGTAGGGAGCGCCACCCCAACCACCGGGATAGCCGCCGCCCCAGGGGCCGCCGCCATAACCACCGTACCCCGGATAGCCGCCGCCCCAAGGGCCGCCGCCATAACCGCCGTAGCCGTAGGGGCCGCCGTAGCCATAGCCAGACCCATAACCGCGACCATAGCCACGACCATAGCCGCTGCCGGAGCCGCTGCCGCGCATGCTGAAGTCCATGTCGCCGAACATGTCGCCCCAGCCAGAACCGTCACCCCAACCAGAACCATTACCCCAGCCGGGGCCGCCCCACCAGGCGTTGGCGGACTGCATGGGCAGTGCTGCCGCAGCCGCGATGACTACCGCGGACGAAAGCGTGGTTAGCTTCTTCATTCTCGAATCTCCATAGGATGGTTGAATCAACACGAGGTGTGCTCTTCTACTATAAAAGAACCACTCGCCATTATCTACAGCATCATGCGCCGGCAACACGGCCGCGTGCCGGATACACTGATACCCTGCAAGGCGGCTTCCAACCGCTTCTCGATCTGCGCGAAGGCGTCCGATCAGATCGCCCAGGGCCCACAACCCGCGCCCGTGGTTGTCACGACACTTCCCTGTGTCCCCTGATACTCCCTAGAAGATTGACAGCTTACTGACCGGTCTGGGGAGCCGGAGCAGCGGGCGCAGCGCCGTAGGGAGCGCCACCCCAACCACCGGGATAGCCGCCGCCCCAGGGACCGCCGCCATAACCACCATACCCCGGATAGCCGCCGCCCCAGGGGCCGCCGCCATAACCGCCGTAGCCGTAGGGGCCGCCGTAGCCATAGCCAGACCCATAACCGCGACCATAGCCACGACCATAGCCGCTGCCGGAGCCGCTGCCGCGCATGCTGAAGTCCATGTCGCCGAACATGTCGCCCCAGCCAGAACCGTCACCCCAGCCGGAACCATTACCCCAGCCGGGGCCGCCCCACCAGGCTTGAGCTGACTGCATGGGTAGGGCCGCCATGGCTGCGATCGCGGCGGCCGAAGCAAAGGTTGTGAGTTTCTTCATGTGTCTCTCCGTGTTCAGGTTTCACTTTGAATGGTTGCCGCATTGCCGGCGGGATGCATTCTATATCATGCGCTTGTCCAATTCACTCCGGCATGGCGGCGGTTACTACCCGGTTTCACCTTGGTTATGCGCCATCAGCGGGCTAAGGATAGAGCAGGCGGCGCGACCAGGCGTCGCCCTGCTTGCGGTAGCACACCCGCGTGTGCAACCGGTGCCACCCGGCCTTCCAGAATTCAATCCGATCCGGAACCAGCCTGAATCCGACCCACTCAGGGGGACGGGGGACGACGCGGTCCATGAAGCGCAACTTCACCGCGGCAACACGGCGTTCCAGCGTTTCCTGATTTTCCAGGTCACTTGACTGTGGAGACGCCCAGGCCGCGATCTGGCAGTCGCGCCGCCTGGTTTCCCAGTATCCGTCCGCATCATCGTCGTCCACGGTCTCCACGGGGCCTTCGACGATGACCTGCTGACCCAGGGGTTGCCAGAAAAAGCAGAGCGCGGCGTAGGGGTTATCCGCCAGCTCCCTGGCCTTGCGGCTGCGGAGATCTGTATAGAAGGCAAACCCCCTTTCGTCCATATGCGAGAGGGATACGGTACGCACGGAAGACCGCCCCGAACGACCGGCCGTCGACAAGGACATGGCGGCCGGCTCCTCGATATCGGTTTTCTTCGCTTCTTCCAGAAGGTTTTCGAACCTTTCGATCGCTTCCCGATACAGTTCCACCCACAACCCCCGCGAAGACTCGCCGGTCAAGACTCTCATCCATTCCAAGTATAGCTCGCGGGAAACGGCTTCCCCCCAGTGTGGCCGCGATCGGCGATCGTCCCGCGCCGGACCGTGAACGGACTCAACGAATCGCCCTGCGGGTTACCTTTTTCAGCGGCCGCGTGGTAACGTGTATTTGAATCCATTTGGCTAATCCGCTCCGATACGGAGGTATCAGCGCGGGGTATGTAGATGACCAACGGAAGGAAACTCGCACATTTAAGAACCCGCAAGGATTGCGGTTCGTGTTCTCATAGACAGAACTGCATGATCGGGAAGTTTGCCAACTCCCGGGATGGGAACCACGCCGCGCAACACGGGATTTGGCAACAGGTATACGAGCGCGGCGACAATCTCTATCTCCCCGGCGAACCGCTGTCGTCGTTGTTCGTGATCCGGGCAGGTGTGATCAAAACCTGTCTGCAGACCGAGGACGGGGCGGAGCAGATCATCGGCTTTCATATGGCGGGAGACATCGTCGGCCTTGATGCGATTGCCGGGGAAACCTATACACGCAGCGCGACCGCTGTGGACACCACGACCGCCTGCGCGCTTCCATTCTCCGACATCGCGCAGATGTGCCGCGAGTTGCCCGGCCTGCAACGCGAGATGATGCGCCAGATGAGCCAGACCATCATGGACGGCGCCAGATTCCAGGTGATGTTGACGACCAAACACGCCAACGAACGAGTTGCCGCATTCCTTCTGGATATCGCGGATTGGCACGGTCACCACGGTTACTCTTCCTCGGAATTCAACATGCCGATGTCCCGGGCGGATATCGCGAACTACCTCAACATCAAGCCGGAAACCATCAGTCGCATTCTTTCCCGGTTCCAGAATTCGGGGCTGCTGTCGATGAACAGGAAACAGTTTCGAATACTCGACAGGGAGGCGCTGTCCCGGCAGGCGGGCAAGCCGCGAGGTGAAAACATCCAGCTCGAAAACCGGATGTGAGCGACGACCGACAGGCCCCGGCGCCCGAATCAGGGTTTCGATGGGGTATCAATCCACGCCGCGAGCGGCACTACTGGGGAGTCCAGCGATGAGAACAACCTGGGTTTTGGTAGCGGACAGCACAAGGGCTCGGCTGATGGAGGCCGAAAACGCCATCGGACCACTGAGAGAGATCGAAACCCTCGTTCACCCCGAGAGCCGGCTGCACGAAAGGGACATCAACACGGATTCACCGGGCCGGGCTTTCGACAGCGGCGGCCAGGGTCGCCATGCCATGGGCCAGCACGTCGGCGCCAAGGAGCACGAGGCGGGCACATTCGTCAGGGATATCTCGCACCGACTCGACAGGGGCAGGAAAAGCGGGGATCTGAAACAACTCGTCATCGTTGCGGCGCCTGCGCTGCTGGGTCTCCTGCGCAAGCACATGAGCGCCGAAACGGCGCGGTTGATCACGCTGGAACTCGACAAGAACATTACCCAGATGGACATTTCCGAATTGCGCGCCCACCTCCCCGAGCGCCTGCCGCAACTCGGCACCTGACGGAGAAAGCCGGCGCGGCTCCCTGCCCGGCGCGGGCGCCATAAAGGGCGCCGCCGGTATCGTGACGGGCCGCCTGCCCCACGCGGTCAGCGCTTCGTGTCGAAACCTGGCATCTCTCCGGTAATCGGGTTCGGCAGTGTCGCACACCTGGCCAGGGCGTCCAGTTGCTGCCGGTCCCTGACCTGGATGCTCCGGCCCTTGACCGACAGGGCGCCATCATGATCCAGCTGCGTCAGGGTGCGACTCACAGTCTCCAGCGCGAGGCCAAGGTAGTCCCCGATTTCCCGCCGCCCCATGGACAGGTTGAATTCAGTCCCTGAAAAACCCCTGGTTGCAAAGCCGTCGGCGAGCCGGCACAGGAAGGCAGAGATCTTGGCCGGTGCGCTCCTGTGGCCACGCAGCAGCGTGATGCGCTCCTCTTCCTGAATCTCGTGGCTCATCATTTTCAGCAGGACCACGTTGAGCGAAGGCACGCGTTCGGCAACCCGCTGGAACATCGCATACGGCAGCTCGCACAGGCTGCAGGTATCCAGGGCCATCGCGTTACTATCGTAGGCGCCGCTACAGATACTGCCCAGCCCCAGCACGTCCCCGGGCATGTAGAAGCGGATGACGTACTCCTCTCCCGTGTCCGTGATGTTCCAGGCCTTGACGCTTCCGGAACGCAGCACGAAAAGTGATCGTAACGATTCGCCGGCATGATAGAGCCGGCGCCCGGCACGGAACACCCCGGGCCGGTGGACGACCTCCATCAGTCGCTCGCGATCAGGGTCGTCCAACCCCCACCAGGGACACATCTGCTGTGCGGGACACTGGACACAAGCTTCTGCGTTTTCCATGACTCATACCCCGCCTTCCAAAAAAGACCACGGTTCAGCTATTAAGGCGATTTCTGTCAAATAACATACCATCTCGCTTGTCTTTTCGTCCGTCTTCTGCGTTGCGGCAACAGTTACATAGAGCGACTATGCGCCTGTTGCCACGCCTTGAAGACAAACGAAAATCCTGCGCATTCTGGTATGTTATTTTCCGGCAATCGCCTAAACAAGCGACGATCGCGCAGCACAAATCCAGACTGACGAACTCGCCTTCGTTTGTCTCGCGGATGCCCCGCCAACCCGGGGTATGCGGG
>JAYENI010000167.1:0-8718 GCA_034722015.1 Pseudomonadota bacterium | reverse complement strand
GCGCCGATGGAGTCCAGTTGCTCCGCCAGGAAACGACCGCCCTGGAAGGTGCAAAGGAGAACGGCTACCTGTGGGGGGGTGTCGTCCGCGATGCCTGTGGGGACAGTCTTCGTATGGTCGCACAAAGCCGCGTCACCTGGACACCAGAACGTCATGGCAGGGTGACCGGTTCGTGAAACAGGCATCTGGAGACCTAAAAATCATTGAAATATTGTGTGGTTAGGTGAACCGGGTAATTATACACATCGCACCGGCGGAGACAAGCGGCCGGGGCTTTGTCTCATGACGCCGGCGCCCCCTGGATCGGGCCGTCAATTTGCGATTTGCCGGCGATCCCCTCGTGTCATAATCCGTATCGCTGTCAACGGCATATCCCGTATTTTGTTGCCGCGATCAAGGGCCAGGGACACCGCGCACCCCGGTATTCGCACCATGATCATGCCGCCAGCTTACCGGTTTTCTTCGTCGGATACACGCGGGAATCCGGTGGGAACTTCGGGTGGCGGACAGGGAAGGCGCGTGCCGTCGACAGGATTTCCCGGGGCGGAGTCACGGACACTCGATATTCAGCAGGGCATTGATCGGTCATGAATAAAAGACTTCACGACGGGGACGAGAGGGAGGGCGGGGCCTCTTCGGCTGTGATGCAGCCCTTGTATGTTTCTCCCTGCCTGTCCCGCGACGAGGGGCTGGATCTGGTGGCGGTATGGCGCGGGGTGTTGAAACGCAAATTCGTCGTGCTTGGATCCGTGGTGATCACGCTGCTGATTTCGCTGATCTACCTGGGCCTTGCCCCTGAGACCTATCGGGCAGAGGCCGGGTTTTTGCCCCCGCACGCGCGCGACATTCAGGCGCTCGTCGTCGATGAATGGGGTGCGAAGAAATACACATCGGCGTCTGTCTACGAGGAATTCAGGAAGAATCTTCGATCAGGAAGGCTCGCCCGGAAGTTTCACGACATCGGGATATCGGACGATGCCATGTCCGCCGGGGGCGCCCCGGTGTCGAAGTACGGCGCTGCCGGGGACATGACGCGGAATTTCACGGTTGTTGAGGATGCGCTGGATCCGCGGTTTACCATGGTGACTTATGAAGCACGGGACGCCGAATCGGCAGCCGGCCATCTGAACCGATTTGCGGATGCGGCCAATCGTATGACGGTCGACGATCTGCACGCGGATGTCATGGCGAGTATCCAGGCTCGGGTTCAGAGATTACAGGATGAAATTGCCGGCAAGCTCGAGCGTGCGCGAATCGATCGTGAAGACAGGATTGCGGGTCTGCGGGAGGCTGAGCAGATTGCTCGGGTCCTGGGTCTCGATGGCCCCGGAGCAATGTCCGTGAGCCCGACTGTCGAGAATGACGGGACTGAGATCGTCGCCGTGGAGATGCCAAAGTTCCTGCAGGGAAGTAAGGCGATACAGGCCGAGATCGCGGTGCTGGAAGCCAGGAAAGACGACTCACCCTTTTCGGAGGGCTTGCGAGATTTGCAGGAGAAACTCGCCAATCTGGAAAAAGTCACGATTCCGAAGGACGAACTCAGCGCTGTGGTCTTCGATCGTCCGGCGACGGTTCCGCGAGCGCCGGCAAGTCCGAAGAAGCTCCTTGTCATCGTGTCCGCCCTTTGTCCTGAGTTTGATGATGGGGGTGGCGTTTGCCAAAATGCTTGGGTTTTTGTCTGATGACATGCCCTCGAAACGCGATCGGGTTGAACTGTAAGTGTCATGAGGGAATATCTGATTGGGCAGGGTGCCGGGGTCGCAGTGGTTTGAAGCAGGTTCTGAACAAGTTTCCGTGATCACGGGATCGGTGCGGGTCGGTTGGCCTGGAACGAGGACTGAGTGGCTGTAGGGAGACGTCTCCGGCGATCCGTCGTGGAAGCCGTAGCGACCGGAATTCTGATTCAGGGGGTTCTGGTTGTCAGCGGAATTCTGGCGGCGCGGCTCCTGGGCGCGGAGGGACGCGGCTACCTCGCTTTGCTGGTATTGTTTTCTGTAACCGTGGCGCAATTGGGCGCTTTGGGATTGCCGCAGTCCGTTACGCATTTCGTCGCCAAGGACAAGGCGATCGCGGCCCGGATGATGTCGCTCGTTGGTCGGACCCTGCAGTTGCAGTGCGTCGTCCTCGTTTCCGTGCATGCCGTCGTTCTGTTTGCGTACCTTCACGATAAACCTCGCGAAGTCGTACTGTCGGGACTCGTTACGTTGTGCGTCGTCCCGGTATTCATTGCCCAACAGTATGGCCTAGCGATACTGCAGAGTCTGGGTCGTTTTACGACCTTTAATGTCATCAGGGTGGCTAATCCTGCGCTGTATTCCGCGGGCATGGCGGGCCTCCTGATCGCGGGTCACCTGTCACTGCCCATGGTGGCGGGATTGTGGAGTGCGGTTCAGGTGTTCGTCGGGGTCATGGCGATCGTTCAGGCCAGGAAAGCCGCGGCCAGTCATGAGGCGGAGGATGAAGGCCGTCCACTTCCTGACGTTCGGCGGATGCTGGTTTACGGTGTAAAGGGAATGCTGGGTTACTCGTCACCACTGGAGAGCTTCAAATTCGACCAACTTGTGGCCGGACTCTACCTGTCTCCCGCCTCGCTGGGATTTTATGTCGTGGCCCAGGCCTTCAACAATCTGCCCAAGTTCGTGGCCCAGAGCCTGGGAATGGTCGCATTCCCGTTCATGTCCACCGTGGCGCCTGGTCGGAAAGCGAAGTCTTATGTCTTGTTGTTCTCCGCAATGGTTATTGTACTCAATGGGCTGCTGATTCTGCCGCTGTATTATTTCATGCCATGGTTGGTGGAGACCTTTTTTGGTGTGGAATTCACGTCCTCTGTTCCCGTGGTGCGTATTCTCCTCATGGGCGCATTTCTATGGTCCGTAAGGCGGATTCTTGTGGAGTGTTACCGGGGGCTCGGGTACCCAGAGGCGTCGACGGTCGCGGAACTGACCATGTATCCGGTGTTATTACTGGCATTGCCGTTGCTGGTTCCTGCGTTGGGCTTGCGGGGACTCGCCCTGGCAATCGTGATCGGGCAGGCGGCAGCTCTGATGACCGCGCTGATATTCAGCAGGCGCCTGGAGAGGGAAGGTGAATAGATGTTTTCGGGTGTCCGGCTTCCGTATGGGTAGTGGAATCGGGTGAAAGACGTGGAATCCCGTCGTTCCGATTCGGGCCATGCCCTGCCGGTCGTGTTGCGAACACCGCTGGCGGACGAAACAGGGTCCTGGTGGGAAGCGTCCGGTAGCGGCCCGCATCTGTTCGCGTTCGGTTTGCTTCTCGCGGGGATTGCGCTCGTTACCGCAAATGGGCTTCGCATTGCGGGCATGGTGGCATTGGGTGATATCCCGTTCATGCTCTCCGGAGCGCTGATTCTGGCTGTCCTGGTATATTGTGCAGACTACTGGAGATGTATCCCTTCGTGGTTTTATCTCTCCGGCGCATTACTCCTGATTTCGGGACTCCTGTCCACCGTAGTGGCAAGCGATTCCATGGAATCCGGTATCAGCTTCGCGAAGTATTTCTATGCGGCATACCTGTTGCCGCTCTTGATCGGTTTTGTCGTAGACAGGCCCGCGTGGCTATATCGGGCGCTGAGCGTCTGGGTCGCATTTGCGTCCCTGAACAGCCTGTCAGGTCTGCTGGACCTTTTGGGGGTGACCCGATTTCATCAATGGATGGATGTGCAGACATCGTTTTCCTATCTGTCCTATCCGGATCGCGCTTTCGGCCTGACGACCTATCCTAACCATTACGGATTGATCTGCGCCATGGCGCTACCGGTATCACTCGCATTGGCCGCGCTTGCATCGGGCTGGCGTCGTGTGGTTTATGCCTTGTCTTTTCTGTCGCTCGCCGGTGGTATTCTCGCATCCGGATCTCGCGCGATGTTGTTGGCGAGTCTGGTCGTTGCAGCCATTCTGGTCCTATGGTCGAAGACGCTCGGCAGGATCTATCTGGGGATGGGGATTCTGACAGGAGCGGCGTTCGGAATGCTTTTTGTACTGGAGCCATCGATGGTATCGAAGGTGGCGATGTCGTGGCATCGTCTGACCGGATCGGTTTCCATTGGGCAGAGTGATATTCTTCGGGTTGAGATATTCAAACGATCATTTCACGAGATCGCCGGCAGTCCGGTCCTGGGAAACGGTTTTTCCAGCGTTCGTGATGCGCACAATATTTTCGTGCAGGTCCTGCAGGCGGGTGGATTGGTGGCGCTGGCAGGCATGTGTCTCTATGTGATCGGGTACATCTCGACGGTTATGTCGTTGGCGAGAGGACTGGTCGATGAAAGATGGTCGATGATTGCCAAGGCCATAGCGGCTTCAGTGTTCGTTTGGCTGGTATCCGGTCTCGTGCAGAATGCGATCTACGATCGTTATATCTATCTGCCGATCGGATTCACGTTTTCTCTGCTTGTCATCGTGCACAGATACCGGATCCTGTTACCGGTGCCCGGACTCGATGAGGCGGGCGTACTTCAGGCGCGTTTGCGGTGATGTTCCAGGATTCGTGCGGGGGGAGGGATCTTGCAAACTGAACTGACCGCCAGATGGATCGGAAGAAGACTCGGTCTGCGCGTGCCCCTGACGGTCTGGCGCCATATGGGGTTGCGTGAGGAGGATGTATTTCTGGCATCCTATCCGAAATCGGGAAATACCTGGTTGGCGTTTCTTGTCGCCACGGCACTGACCGGTGAGGAGATCGACTTCGATCGTATCGGGGACATCATTCCCGGTGTGATCGATCACAAGGGACGCGGCTTCATTTCGGCCAGTGGGGGCAGGATAATTCGCACTCACGAGATGTGGCGACCGAGATACCGGAAAGGGATCTACATCGTCCGCGACGGACGGGACGTGGCGGTATCGTACTATCATCACCAAACCGCCGGTGGGCTGTTTTGCGGCGAGTTTTCGGAATTCCTGAGATGGTTCGCGGCGGGTGGCGTGGACGGTTACGGCTCATGGGCCCGGAATGTCGAGTCATGGATGTATAAGATCGAATCACGACCGGAATCCTTCATCGTTCTGCGTTACGAAAATATGCTGGCAGATCCCGCCGGGGAGCTCGAGAGGGTCCTCGATTTCCTGGGGGGGGCAATGGACCGGGAACGCATCGAGTACGCCGTTTGGGCAAATGAAAAGAGCAGAATGCGCGGCAAGGAAGGGAATTCCCATTTTCTCAAATCGCGCATAAAGCGGAAAGGCGCTAGCTTCGTGCGAAGCGCATCAGCCGGGCAGTGGGCCAAGTATTTCGATGAGGATGATCAGGAACTGTTCGAGAAAAAACTGGGCCGGGTAAATTCGCTTCTGGGGTATGAATGATGCATTTGAGATACCCGCCAATGTATAGAACAAGTATTGCGATTTTTCCACAATGCGTCAACGAATACTGCGTACAAAGCACTATTGGCCGCGATTGCGCGAGGTCGCGATACCGTCGAATCCGTAACAAGTGCGGTAACCGTGCGTGGACGGGGCAACTGACCGGTAGGTGGCCTTGATGACCTCCGCTCCGATTTCCATGGTATTGGCTGGATGAAAGGGTGCGGCGGCAGGGTGGTCGTGATGGTGGGTGTTTTTCCTCCACCCGCTCACGGACAATCTCTCAGTAATGACGAATTGCGGGGGCGTCTGGCGTCGTCGGGAGATCCGCCCTCGATCGTGGACCTTTCTCCCGATTCCGCAAGTCGTTCCTGGCGTGTGCGTTTCGGCAGATTGATTGTCGTTCTAAAGGGCCTGCTTCGCTTTGTTTCCCTGATTGTCACGACGAGGGGTGGGAGTGTTGTGATCAGCATGTCCGCGAGTTTCGGACTCGCGTACGAGCTCATCTTTACCGGCCTGGCGAGGTGCTTCCGCTGGAGCATTTTTCTGCATCATCACAACTACACCTACGTCGATGACCCGTACCTCCTGATGCGATTGATGACGGTGTTCGCCGGACCGCGGGCGACGCACATCGTGCTTTGCGAAAGGATGGAGGAGGCGATGAAAAGGTCCTATGCCGGCGTTCGCCGGACGGTCGCGCTATCGAATGTTGTTTTTCTCGACGCCGGCGAGGAAGGGAGCGAGACGAAACTGCGTCGGAGGCTCGAGGTATTGGGATACCTGAGTAACATTACCGCCGAGAAGGGTATATTCGAATTTCTGGAGACGATGGAGGAACTGGAAAGGCGAGGCGTGCGCGTTTCATCCAGAATCGCGGGTCCGATAGAGGACAGTGTACTCAGATCGGAGGTGCTGTCGCGCATCGATCGACTCGCGTCCGCCGAGTACGTGGGCGCCCGACATGGTGCAGGGAAGGCGGCGTTTTATTGCTCGATCGACCTGTTTCTTTTCCCTTCCCGAAGCGAGGCGGAAGGACGGGTGAACCACGAAGCGATGCGTGCCGGTGTACCCGTTATCGCTCCCGCCAGAGGCTGTATTCCGGACGTGATCGGTGAGGATGGCGGTTTTGTCGTGAACACGGGTGAGGATTTCGTAAAAGCGGCGTCCGAAAGGATCGAGTCATGGGTCCGAAATCCCGCCTTGTTCGAGGCTGCGTCGCGTTCTGCGTTTCTGCGTTATCACAAAACGAAACGTGAAACGCTTCGCCGGCTCGATGCGCTCTGCCTGCAAATAGAAAATGGCTAGTTCCGCAACAGGAAAGGGCGCAGGGGTGACGAAATTACCGGAATCGGTCCTGGAATTGTTTGCACTGCATTCGTGCGGATCGGGATGTCGCCGTGCCCGAAGTGGCGCGTCGAGGAAGGCATAATATTGGAATGTCGCTCAGGATTCTCATATCAAGTATCAATTACGCCCCGGAACTGACCGCGACGGGAAAGTACGCCGGAGAGACCGCCGAGTGGCTGGCGTCACGCGGGCACGAGGTCAGGGTGTTCGCGGCGCCGCCTTTCTATCCGGAATGGCGCGTGGCGGCAGGCTATTCGGGTTGGCGATACCGGCGGGAGACACTAAACGGGGTCCGCGTGCTCCGTTGCCCTGTCTATGTGCCGGAAAAGCACACCGGTATCAAACGTCTGCTGCACTTCGCGAGTTTTGCATTCAGCAGTTTCATCCCCTCAGTGATGGGATGGGCCTGGAAACCGGATGCCGTTATGGTGATCGCTCCGACGATACTAGCCGCTCCTGCGGCGTTGATTTCCGCCCGCCTGGCCAGGGCAGGGAGCTGGCTGCATGTACAGGATTTCGAGGTGGATATGGCTTTCTCATTGGGGCAGCTGAACTCCCGCCGATTTCACAAGCTGTCGAGCGCTTTTGAAAGGTCAGTTTTTCGGAGATTCCGTCGCGTCTCGACGATCTCTCCCCGGATGCTGGAAAAACTGGATTCCAAGGGTGTATCCGCCGATCGTCGGGTCCTGTTTCCGAACTGGGTAGATACCGGTAACATTCGGCCGACGCCCGTGCCGGACTCGTTGCGGAGCGAACTCGGCATCCCGGATGGCGCCATTGTAGCGCTCTATGCGGGCAACATGGGGGAGAAGCAGGGTCTCGAATTGCTGGTCGAGGTCATCAATCGCATGAAGGGGGAACCGACCGTTCAGTTTGTGATGTGCGGTCGGGGGGCGGTCTATCCGCGCCTGCGCGAGCAGACCCGTGGTCTGGCGAATGTCCTCTGGTTGCCGCCCCAACCCTACGAAAGGTTGAACGAGCTGCTCAATCTCGGCGACATACACCTCCTGCCGCAACGGGCCGATGCCGCCGACCTGGTGATGCCGTCGAAGCTGACCGGGATCTTTGCCAGCGGCCGCCCGGTGGTCGCGACGGCACACACCGGCACTCAGGTCGCTGAGGCCGTGGAGAACCGCGGGCGGGTTGTCCCGCCGGATGACGTGGACGCATTCGTCGGGGCGATCAGGGAACTGGCGGGATCTTCCACTCTGAGGGAAAGCCTGGGCAACGAAGCCCGGGAGTTTGCTGTCAGGCACCTTGACCGCGATGTGATTCTCGCCCAGGTCGAGAAGGAATTCGAGGTCCTGTCCGGGAGCTGAATTTTCTTTTGATCACGGCAAATGAGCGGAGAGGCGGTGCAATGAATATCCTGGTGGCGACAGACCTGTCGGAATCGACGCAGCAGGTTCTCGAGGGGATGGAGGCTCTGCTCGATGTCGGCAACGCCCGGGTCTGGCTGATACATGTCGCCGAGCCCAAACCCTGGTTCGTCGGGCATGAGGTAGACACCCGGGAGATGAGAGAGGTGACCGCCGAGATGTATCAGAGGGAACACCGTGAGCTGCAGCGAATCGGGGCCGAATTGAGATCGAAGGGCGTGGACTGCTCGTCATTGCTGGTGCAGGGAGAGACCGCGGGAATGATCATGGATGAGGCCGATCGCCTGTCGGTGGACGTTATTGTCCTCGGGTCGCATGGCAAGAGCGCCGTAAAGCGCTGGGTGGTCGGAAGCACCAGCGATGACGTGCTGCGACATTCGAGCATCCCGGTACTGGTTATTCCCACCCATCGAGACCCCGAGGCAAACCGGTAGCGTTGGTTTTGTGGTCCGTGAACAACTCAAACTCGAGAATGACTTCAGAAGGCAGGTGATCCATGCAATTTCGAAAAGGGCGGCCGACCATGTAGGTCGGGTTAGCGCAGCGTAACCCGACGTGTGACCGGCACGCTATCCGGCTAGCTGGTGCGAGTCCAGCCATGGCCCTTGGGAGAAGGGAACATGTAGGCGAAGGCAAGGGTGCCCGAAGAAACTCCCCTCGCGCCTTAG
>JAYENI010000166.1:0-8769 GCA_034722015.1 Pseudomonadota bacterium | reverse complement strand
GCGCTCGCGCCAGCGACGCTGCGCCGCAGCCTGATTGGCCTGGTAGTCCGGATCCTGCTTGAGCTTCTCCCGTTGCCAGCGTCGGCGCCGTTCTCGCTGACACTCCGGCTTCGAACAATACTGTTGATTCGCAACGTTCCGGCACGGGGTGAACAGCGCACCACACGCCGCGCATCGTTTTCTGCCCATGGCGCACCTCCCGCGGAGAAGACTCCTCGCTTGAAGGTTGTGACGCGGGCAACTCGTTGACAATCAGCCAGCAAACGCCTGGCTTAGGCGATTTCTGTCAAATGACATACCATCCTGCTTGTCTTTTCGTCCGTCCTCTGTGTTGCGACAACTGTTACATAGTTCGACTATGCGCCTGTTGTCGCGCCTTGATGACGGACGAAAATCCGGCGCAATCTGGTATGTTATTTTCCGGCAATCGCCTTAGTAAAACGGAAAAATTTGTTGTCCGGAAATCAGACCGAGGGGACCGTTCGAAAATCGGATGGGTCAGTTTTTTGAGTAAAACCCGGGTCAATTTTGGTGAGCGTCAAGGGGTTGGGGTCGAGTCGCGTGATGCGCGGGGATTTCTGTCGCGATCAGAACTGGATATCTCACTTGCGGTGGCGCTGCGGTGCGCCGGTACTGGTTCCGGAAGTTTTGCGCACCGAAATTCTCTCGCCCGGCGAGGGTACGACTGAATGGAGAGACATTCAGGGTTTGCGTCTTTCTCCCCACTGACGCCGGTTGATCGCGTAGTCGGTGACCTCTCCGACGAAGGGAATCGCCAGCATACCGGTCAATCGGCTACACCAGCGGGTGTCGCGGAAGGTACTGATACCGATGGTCATGTCCGTGTGGCCGGCGCGGGGCTGGTCGCGGTAGGTGCCGAACATGCGGTCCCACCAGGGCAGGTTGAATCCGAAGTTGCTGTTGGTCTCGTCCTCCTCGATCGAGTGGTGCACGCGGTGCATGTCGGGGGTAACGACGAACAGACGAAGCACGCGGTCCAGCGCCAGCGGCAGACGGACGTTGGCGTGGTTGAACATGGCGGTGGCGTTGAGCAGCAACTCGAAGATCACGACCGCAGCGACGGGTGGTCCCAGCACCGCAATAGCGGTGAACTTGATCAGCATCGAAAGCAGAATCTCGATCGGGTGAAAACGCGCGCCTGTCGTCACGTCGAAATCGAGGTCCGCGTGGTGTACCCGGTGCAGGCGCCAGAGTGTCGGTACGGCGTGCACCATGACGTGCTGCAGATAGATCACGAAGTCCAGGAAGACGACCGAAAACAGTATCTCGATCCAGTACGGCACGTCGATGTAGTTGAACACCCCCCAGCCTTCGCGCGAGGCGAACAGCGCCATACCCACTGCCGCGGCCGGAAACACGAGCCGCAGGATCACACTGTTCAGGAAAACGATGCCGATATTGCCGCTCCACCGAATCGCCTTCGAAACGGTCAGTGCGCGGCGGGGCGCGAGGACCTCCCATAACGCCATCAAGGCGAATACACCGAAGAACAGACCCAGGCGCAGGGGGACTTCGTAAGTCAGAAGGAACTCATTCATGCCCTGATGGCCATACGATTGAGGAGGTCAGCTTTCTTTCTCCGCAGTAGACAATTGTCGCCATGTTACCATCGAAAGCGCTTCCGGCCGCGGTGCAGTACCCGGGATGGCGGTTCGGGCCGGATCAGGTCCGACAGAATTCAGACCCTATTTGATGCCAGGCCGGACCGATGCGAGCAGCCATCTCAGTACTTTTCCTTTCGATCGCGGTTCCGGCTGTCGGCATGGACGCCGAGCCTGCCGAGCCCACTGGAGCGCCGGTCGCGACGGAGGTCGGTCCGGCGGGCTGCGATGCGCGTACGTTACCGGGGGCCCCGCCGCAACCCGCCGAATTGAAGGCGAGATTCGACGAGGCCCTGAAGGCCCGGGGTTCCGGTTATGTGCCTCGGACCGAACACAGACTGCCCGACGGGAGCCCTTGCTATACCAACCGGCTGGTCCTGGAGGCATCCCCCTACCTCATTCAGCACGCGCACAATCCGGTCGACTGGTATGCCTGGGGCACCGGGGCATTCGAAAAGGCGCGCAGGGAAAACAAGCCGGTATTTCTTTCAATCGGGTACTCCACCTGTCACTGGTGCCACGTCATGGAGAGGGAGAGTTTCGAGGACCCGGAGATCGCGCGATTTCTGAACGAGCACTTCGTTGCGATCAAGGTCGACCGGGAAAGACGCCCTGACGTGGACGAGCTCTACATGACCGCGGTCATGCTGACCACCGGGCACGGCGGCTGGCCGATGTCGAGTTTTCTCACCGCCGACGGCAAGCCATTCTTCGGGGGAACCTATTTCCCGCCCGACCGGTTCCTCAAGTTGCTGACGGCGATTGACGCGTTGTGGACACAGGACCGGGAAGCGCTGTCAGGAAAGGCAGACCGGATCGCACAGGCAGTCGAGCGCGCGTTGTCCACGCGGGCCGCCGCGGCCCGAATCGATGACGACATCACACGCGAGGCGATCGACGCGCTGGCACGTTCCCACGACGAGGTCCAGGGTGGTTTCAGCGTCGCACCCAAATTTCCGAATGAGGTCTATCTGCTGTTCCTGATGGACCAGGTCGCCCGTGGCGAGGATTCCGGGCTGTCGGAGATCGTTCGGTTGACCCTCGATCACATGGCAAGGGGTGGAATACACGACCAGGTCGGCGGCGGGTTTCATCGCTACAGCATTGACCCTGACTGGCTGGTGCCACATTTCGAAAAGATGCTCTACAACCAGGCGCTGCTGGCACGGGTGTATACACAGGCCTACCGGTTGTACGGCGATCCGCAATACGCGCGCGTAGCCCGGCGCGCACTCGATTACGTGCTTCGGGACATGACCTCGCCGGAAGGGGGTTTCTTCTCGGCCACCGACGCCGACAGCGAGGGTGAGGAGGGGAGGTTTTTTCTGTGGACACCCGGGGAGATCCGGTCGGTGCTGGGAGCAGAGGATGCCGCGCTGGCGCTCGCGTTCTTCGGCGTGACAGATACCGGAAATTTCGAGGGCAGGAATATTCTCAATCAGCCCGTGCCGCCCCGGGAATTTGCACGTCGGCTTGGTGTGACCGAAGCGATCCTGCAGGCGCGGGTCGACGCCATCCTCGACCGGCTCTACGGGGCGCGGGAGCGGCGCGAACACCCGGGGCGTGACGAAAAACTCATCACCGCCTGGAACGCGATGATGATCGTTGCGCTCGCCGAGGCGTCGCTTGTCCTTGATGACCCTAAGTACCTGAGCGCAGCACAGCGGGCCGCCGGACTATTGCGGGAGCACAATCTTCGAGCAGACGGCGGCTTGTGGCGTGTGCGGCTTCAGGGCAAGTCATCGATCGCGGGCAAGCTTGACGACTACGCGTTTCTGATCGAGGCATTTGTCGCGCTGTACGATGCCGGCGCGGGTGAAACGTGGCTGGCCTATGCCGGCGAGATGGCGCGCTCGATGTCACTACGTTTCAGAGACGTCTCGAACGGGGGCTTCTGGCTCAACGCCTCCGACGGTCCGCAAGACCTGTTTACGCGGCCGAAAGCCACCGGGGACGGCGCGAAGCCGTCCGGATATTCGGCGGCGGTCAGGGCACTGGCCAGACTTCATGCGCGCACCGGCGAGCCGGAATTCGGCGACTGGGCGGATGCGGCGCTGGCGGCCGTGGCGGGTGAAGCGAGGGAGCATCCCGGGTCCCACACCTATCTACTGATAGCCGCTGGCGAGATGCGCAACGGCGAGTCGGGGAACCCCCGGTACGCCGCCCGAGGCGCCGTGCGGGTATCGTCGCGTCTGCTCGTCAGTTCGAAAGCGCCCGGAAACGGTATTCTCGATGTGGAATTGCGGCTGCGGCCAGGCTGGCACGTCAACTCGCACCGACCGCTGCAGAAGGACCTTGTCCCGACCGAACTCCGGATCACCGACGTACCGGATGTTCGATCCGGGGGAAAGGTCAGTTACCCGCCGCCGGAGATCAAGCGCCTGTCGTTCCTGCGTGAACCCCTGTCCCTCTACGAGGGCACGGTCAACCTGCGTACCGGCGTCGCGATAGACAGGAAAACCTCGGGGGAACTCGACGCCGTACCGGCCGTTGCGGCGTCGCTACGGCTGCAGGCCTGCAGCGATCAGGTCTGCCTGGCCCCCGAGGAAATCCTGCTGCGCCTGCCGGCCGCGGGTTGGGTGAATCGTCAGTAGCTCAGTACCGTCGTGTCGTCGGCGAACAGCGCCGGCCAGGTGACGTCGGGACCACCGACCTTGGCACCGTCGATCAACTCGTCCTTTTGCAGCCCACCGACGTTCTTCATGCACATGGGGCACACGATGACGGTGCCGCCGTCCTTCATGAACTGCCCGAGCATCTGCTGGGGGGTCTTGCCGCTGACATGGGTGTGTTGCGGAATGTTCCGGTCCGCCAGCCGCACACCCTCGACATTCAGAAAAATCGTCACGGGGATCTTCTTTTTCATCATGACCTTGTGACCGAATCCGATGGCCATCGCGGCCCGGTTCATGTCGTCGCTGGTCAGGTTGATGAACAGCTTGTCATCCGCGACGGCGGGGAGGGAAAGCGTCGTCAGTACGAGCAGGAGCGAAACGGCGAGGGTCTGGATTTTTCTTGAGAACATACGGGTTCCTCTGGATCTTTCAGTGGTTGAAACAATGGGTTTGTGTAGTGATCGCCTCACTTCACCGTAACCGCACAAGGAGGCTCCGTTGGCGGGGAGCAGGTTGACGGATGTGCCCACGAAAACCGGAGCCGCGTCGACGTCCGGGGAAGCGCCGGAAACGCCAGCACAATATAAATCACAAGCCGACGCCGATCATTGACAATTGTCGATCCACGCGATGAGAACCGACACGAATCATGGCAGGGGCGTTACAGATATCGCAGATACAGATACACGGTACTGACGAGAATCGACAGCAGCATCAGCGGGAATGCCATGAGCATGAATGGCAGGAAACGGATGCGCTGACCGGCTCGCTCCGCGAATCCCGCCACGATCAGGTTGGCGCTCGCCCCGACCAGGCTGCCGTTGCCGCCCAGGCAAGAACCCAGGGCCAGCGACCACCACAGGGGCATCAACTGATCGGCGCCGCCGAAGGTATCCGCCATGTTCTCGATCAGGGGGATCATGGTGGCCACGAAGGGAATGTTGTCCACCACGGCTGAGGCGACCGCCGAGACCCACATGACGGCGATGGCGGTGACGGTCATGTCGCCACCGGTCATATCCAGCACCTTGTGGGCGATCATTTCCAGCAGTCCTGTGGTTTCCAGTCCGTAGACCACGATGAACAGGCCGATGAAGAAGAAGATGGTGATCCATTCCACCTCGTGAAAGGCCTTTTCGACGGACTTCGACTGCTCCTCCGCGTTGCGCGGGAAGTTGTTGAGGACCAGCAGCAGGGCGGCGCCCGACATGGCAACGGTGGCCGGTTGCAGGTGGAACTGGTGTCCCGCCGTAAATCCGGTCAGGACCAGCGCGAGCACGAACAGGGACTGCTTCAGCAGCCGTGTATCGGTGATCGCGTCCCGCTCCCGGTAGTTCATGACCTTCTGGCGGTTCCCCGGATCGGCGTGCAGGCGCCGTCCCCAGATCAGGTAGATGGGAATCAGGGTCAGCGGCAGGATGACCAGCGTGATCGGTGCGAGATTAAACAGAAAGTCGTTGAAGCTGAGTCCGACCGCCGAGCCGATCATGATGTTGGGCGGGTCGCCGATGAGGGTGGCGGTGCCGCCGATATTCGAGGCGAAGATCTCGGCAAACAGATACGGATAGGCGTTGATCTTCAGTGCATCGGTGATCAGCAGGGTCACCGGGGCGATCAGCAGGACCGTCGTCACGTTGTCGAGCAGGGCGGAGAGCACTGCCGTGACCACCACCAGCATCACCAGAATGCCCCAGGGATCGGCGTTGACCTTCTTGACCGACCAGATGGCCAGATACTGGAACACCCCGCAATCCTTGGTAACTCCGACGATGACCATCATGCCGGTCAGCAACCCCAGGGTATTGAAGTCCACCCCCTCGAACGCCGCCTCCTGGGTCAGCACGCCGCCGAGGATCATCAGGCAGGCGGCGCTCAGGGAAATGATGGCCCGGTTCAGACGCTCGGTGATGATGAGCAGGTAGGTGAGAACGAACAGCGATCCGGCGAACAGGGTGGGATCGATGCCGAAAATGACCTGGGCTTCGTGTGTTGGGTGCATTGGTGGAGCCCCCTAGGCGGTAAGGATGTGCTGGCCTACGTCCCAGTACGAGATCATGCCCAGCAACTTGCAGCTGTCCTCATCCACGACCGGGATGCTGGTCTTGGTGCGGTAGAGAATCAGCAGGGTTTCGACGAGAGGGTTGTCGGGGGTGACCGTTTCGACCTCGGTGCTCATGCACCGGGTAATGGGCTCGTTTTCCACCTCGCGCAGCCGGTCGTGCAGTTCGGAAAGTGTTTCGTGAATAAAAGGGACACTGTCCAGCCCGTCCTTCAGGAGGACGGCCCTCGGCAACACCAGGCGCAACAGGCAATTCACGCCAAAAATGCCCATGTAGCAACCGTCCTCGTCGACCACAGGGAGATTGCGGTACCGGTGCTCCATGATGTAGCGGGCTGCCGTGCTGATGAGGTCGGTCGGCTTCAGCACCGTGGGGTGGGGATCCATGATGGATGCGGCATTCATGTCGAGTTACCTTGGCTTTCGATGATCGGGGATGTCGGCACTGCGCGGCTCGAATGCCCGTGAATGGTCGGACCGGGGCGGGAAGAGCACTCACGCGGGAGGTTCCCGGTGCGGGCCGGTGGGAAACAACGGCGGCAAAGGTCCGTAGCGTATTTATGGTCCATCTGACATCGTCCCTGACGGAAAAGGCCTGATCGTGCCCGTCCACCTGTATCATGCTGCCCGGCAGGCGAGTGCACGGCAGGCCGGCGGACGGCCAGGCACCCGATGAAGACTGAACGGGCCTGGATGGGCAAGGGACCCTATGTAACATCATTTCCCGCCGAGGGAAAGATGGGACCGCCTGACGCTGACGACAGACCGGCGTGGCGCGGCCTCGCGTGCTGTTCCCACAACGCTTGAATTTGATTCGACAGGGAAGTGAAGAAAATGAATTGCATCCCGGTACAAACGCCCCGTGCGCGTCGATTGTCGCCATTCACCGCCCGGGTGCTCCTGGCATGTCTGGTGTCCTGCGGTGTCCTGCCCGCTCGGGAGACGTTCGCTGCTCAGCCCGAAATCGACGGGGGGCCAGGACAGGACGTATCGACCGTCGAGGTCCCTGTCACCCTGGACCTGGCGCCGCTGTTCTCGTACATGGAAAGCCGGGTTCCGCGGCGCATGGGTACCGGGCAGACCTGGCAGAACTATCGGGGGGCAGACCTGCAGTACGACATCTGGCGCGGGCCCGTGCAGGCGTCGATGGCGGGGAACCGGCTTCGTGCGTCGATACCGCTCGGCTACCGGGTCCGCGCGCGAAAGTCGGTGGCGAAGTTGTTCAAGGTGAAAGGCAGTTGTGGAGTCGACGAGGCGCCGCGCGTGGTATACGTCAGTATGGAATCGAATCTGGCCTGGGGGAAAGACTGGAACCTGCTGTCGCGGACGCGGGTGTACCCGAACCGGTTCGCCAATCCCTGTCTGATGACCTTCGCCAACATCGACGTCACCCCCATGATCGATCGCCAGCTCGGTCGAAGACTGGTGCGGATCGCGCGGCAGACCATCGACGAGCAGGTGCCGGCGCTGACCGACATCGGGGCGCTGGCGCGTGAGGCCTGGTCCTCGCTCCAGGCACCGGTCGCGCTGGACGATGGGATATGGCTGCTGGTGAGACCGGAGTCCGTCAGCGTCGGGCCGTTGAACGGGCGGGGAGCCATCCTGGAGACGTCCGTCGGCGTCACGGCCCGCCCGGAGATCGTTTTTGGAGGCGTGCCCGATACGGATCCGCTTCCCCTCCCGCCCCTTCGAGTGACGCAGCACCCGAAGAGCGGATTTCACATCGAGGCGGAAACCGCGATCCGTCGTGACGAACTGCGGACGCTGCTGGAGTCCCGCCTCAGCAAAGTGATGCAGCGATTCGGGGGCGAGTCGGTCCGGCTCGAATCCGTCGAGGTGGATGCAACGGGAGACGTGATGGGTCTGACGATTCACGCGACCAGCCCCCTGGCCATCTCCGTCCGTCTGCAGGGGACACCAGCCTACGACAGGGAAAACGGCGAGATCTACCTTAAGGATGCGGCACTGGAGAACGTGACCGGAGGGGATGCCGCGAACCTGGTTGAGCGCTGGATCGTCGAGGGGTTGGGCGGGCAACTCGAACGGCAGGCGAGGTGGCCGGTTTCCGCTCCCTTCAGGACCGCGCTGGATCGTCTCGGAGACAGGATCGATTCAGAACTGCCGGGCGGGGTCGCTATCGACGTGCAGATCGAGGATATTCGCTTCCACGACCTGCGATCGACACCGGAACGACTGAACCTGGCTGCCACCCTGGAGGGGACTGCCCGGCTGGCCATTGGCGGTGCCGTCGCGCAAGCCCGCGGCCGTCAGACTGCTGATTGACCGTTTGTCATCGTGACTGCAATGCGGCGACAACGCCCGCCATGCTAAAATGCGCCGCCCGCGTTGCGGGTAAAACTTTAACTCATTGATTTAAGGCGATTGCCGGAAATTTACGTACCGGATTGCGCAGGATTTTCGTTCGTCTGCAAGGCGCGGGAACGGACGCATAGTCGAACTATGCAACCGTTTC
>JAYENI010000165.1:0-8794 GCA_034722015.1 Pseudomonadota bacterium | reverse complement strand
GCCCTGTCCGAGAGCGAGTCCCGCGTGAGACTGCTGCTGGATTCGGTCGCCGACGGGGTCTTCGGTGTGGACCCGGACGGGATCTGCACGTTTGTCAATTCCTCCGCCCTGCGCCTTCTGGGATGCCGGAAGGCGTCGGAACTCGTCGGGAAGAAGATCGGCGACATCATTATTCACACCCCCGAGAAGGGTGCGGAAGCCGCGGATGTCACGCAGTACCTGAATGAGGCCATTGTGGAAGGGAAACACGTGAGGCTGGACAACGCCGTGATGTGGCGCGTGGACGGTCCCCCATTTGACGCCGAGTGCCGTTGCAGTCCGGTCTATACCGGCGGGGCGATCGTGGGTGCGGTCACCAGCTTTCGCGACGTCACCGAACGACATGTCGCCGAAGAGCGATTGCGCCAGGCCGCGACCGTGTTCGAGAATACGGATCAGGGCATCATCGTCGCGGATGCCGATCGGAACATCGTCGCCGTGAACCGGGCGTTCACCGAAATCACCGGCTACGGCGCCGACGAGGTGGTGGGGCGGAACCCCAGCCTGCTGCAGTCCGGGCAGTACGACGGGGCGTTCTATACCCGCCTGTGGCGGACGCTCAACCGCACCCGACAGTGGCGCGGTGAGATCTGGAACCGGCGCAAGAGCGGAGAGTTGTATCCGGCGTGGCAGAGCATCAGCCTGGTCACCAACGACAGCGGCCGGCTTTCCAACTATATCGCGATTTTCTCGGATATCAGCGCCTTGAAAGAATCCGAGCAGAGGCTCGACCACCTGGCACACCACGACGCCCTCACCGGACTGCCCAACCGGCTGCTGCTGGACGCCAAGCTCGACCAGATCCTGGAACTCGCCAGACGCAACACCTACAAGGTGGCCCTGCTGTTCCTCGACCTGGACCGCTTCAAGCTCATCAACGACACGATGGGGCACTCGCACGGAGACAAGCTTTTGCAGACCATCGCCGAGCGCCTGAAGGACAGCGTTCGCGCCGAGGACACGGTCGCCAGGCTGGGGGGGGACGAGTTCATCATCGTCCTGGCCCAGATCAGGCGCCCGGGGGACGCGGCCGTTCTGGCGGAAAAGATCCTGAAAGCCGTGTCGACACCCGCGCGCATCGGGGGACAGGAGATCGTCACCTCGACCAGCATCGGGATCAGCCTGTTTCCCGACGACGGCGACAATCACGCCGACCTGCTAAAGACGGCCGATGCCGCGATGTACTACGCCAAGGAGAGCGGCAGGCAGAACTACCGTTTCTATACCGCCGATCTCACCGAAAAGGCGCACGCGCACCTGACGATCGAACGCGGCCTGCGTTCGGCGCTGGCGCGCGGCGAATTCGTCCTGCACTACCAGCCCCAGGTTTCACTCTTCGACGGGCACATCACGGGTGTGGAGGCGCTGATTCGCTGGCGCCACCCGAAAGAGGGCCTGCTGCCGCCCGCCATGTTCATCCCGGTGGCGGAAGAGACCGCGCTGATCGACCCGATCGGGGAATGGGTGCTGCGCATGGCCGGTGCGGACGCGCATCAGTGGCGCGAGGCGGGATTGTCCTCCGTTCGTGTCGGAGTCAACCTTTCCGGCAGGCAGTTTCGCAGCGAGAGCAGCCTGGACCGGATCGTCACCATTCTCGAGGAACTTGACCTTCAGCCGGGCAACATCCAGTTCGATCTCGAGGTCACGGAGAGTACGTTGCAGATTGCCGAAGGCAGCCTCGAGGCCCTGGGCCGCATGAAAGGCCTCGGCGCCACCCTGGCCATCGACGATTTCGGCACCGGACACTCGTCCCTTCACCGTCTCAAGCACCTGCCCATCGACACGCTCAAGATAGACCGGTCCTTCGTCAAGGACATTCCCCGCGACCCGGATGACGAGGCCATCGCCGAGGCGATCATCGCGATGGGACGCAGCCTGCACCTGAAGGTGATCGCCGAGGGTGTCGAGACAGAGGCGCAGCTTGCGTTTCTGCGGGCGAGCGGGTGCGACGAGATGCAGGGGTTCCTGTTCAGTAAACCGGTGCCGGCGGACCGGATTGCGGAGATGCTGGCACAGGACGCCACGCTGGAGTTTCACGATAGTGCCCGCGCAGGTTGAGAGGTGTCGGCCGTCACCGGTCCGCGTCCGCGTCGACCGCCGGCCCGGGGATTGCGCAGGCCCGTGACACCGCAAACCTGCATCGCCCCGCAAACACGCCTGGTCGCGTTCTTCGTGCTCGTGACGATACCTGCAATGGCGGCTGCCGGGGCACTCGAGCGCCTGTTTGCCCCGCGCGCCGATGCCTGGGAGATCTGGGCCGAACACGATGATTCGAGCACCATACGTATCGATCACGATGCATGGCAGGCGTTTCTCGACCGTTACCTGCTGACCGGGGACGACGGAGCCGGACTCGTTGCCTATTCTCGAGTGACCGGCGGCGACAGGCAGGGACTGGACCGGTATGTCGAGGCGCTGGAACAGGTGGCGGTCGGCCGGTTCTCGCGTGACGAACAGTTCGCCTACTGGGTGAATCTGTACAACGCGCTGACCGTGCGGACGGTCGTCGCGCATTATCCGGTCGACAGCATTCGCGATATCGACATTTCTCCAGGCTTGTTTGCCGACGGGCCCTGGGGAAAGAAGCTGGTGGTCGTCGAGGGTGAGGCCGTGTCGCTCAACGATATCGAACATCGTATCCTGAGGCCCCTGTGGCGTGACCCCAGGGTGCACTATGCCCTGAACTGCGCCTCGATCGGCTGTCCCGCACTGCAATCGTCGGCATTTACCGCCGACAACAGGAACGCCTTGCTCGATGCCGGCGCGCGCGCCTACGTCAATCACGTCCGCGGCGTACGGGTAGAACGTGGCAAGCTCCGCGTGTCGAGTGTCTATGTGTGGTTTCGTGACGACTTCGGCAGGGACGATGCGGCGGTCGTCGACCACCTGAAACGCTACGCGAGTCCCGGTCTTGCGAGCCGTCTGGAAGGTATCACCAAAATCTCCGGTGACAGCTACGACTGGGCGCTCAACGACGCCGGTCCCAACCGATCCCGGTAAGCTGCACCGTTCCCCGGCCCCGGCGTCGCCCGTTCCCTTCGGATCTTCGTTCAGCTCCCGTTCAGTCTCCCGTCGCTACGCTGGTGGCGTGAATCAATGACTGATGTCACCAAGTGACAGGAGAGACCGCATGAACGGGAAACCATTGCTGATCGGCGCTTCGTTCGCCGCCATGATCATCCTGGCCCCCGGCGCTGTTTTCGCTCACGGCGAGCGGCACGGTGACAGGCTCGACGCGGGACATGCCCATCGGTTCCACGATGGCCATCGATAAAGGGCCGGGGACTCGAGGCAGGCGCCGACGACTACATGGTAAAGCCCTTTCGCTACGAGGAACGCCTCGCCCGGGTCCGTTCCCTGCTGCGCAGGGCTGCGGGATCCGTGCGCGACTTCCTCGAACGCGGACCGTTGCGGATCGACACCGCGGCGCAGGTCGTGATGCTGAACGGGGTACGCGTTGAGATCACCGCCTTCGAGTACCGCCTGCTCGAGCACATGGCGCGTCGCCCGGGACAAGTCGTTCCCAAGACCGAGCTTGCCGATGCGCTCTATCCCCATGACGAGGATCGTGACAGTAACGTGATCGAGGTATTGATCGGCCGGTTGCGCAGGAAACTCGATCCCGACGGAGACCTTGGTCTGATCGAAACCGTGCGTGGCAGGGGCTACTGCCTCGCCGGAACCGAAGAATGATATCGATCAACCTCCGTTTCCAGTTGGCCGCGTCCCTCGTACTGGTCCTGTTTCTCTCCGTCACCACGTTCGCCCTCAGCCGGGTATTCGACGCCAGCGCGACCGACGCGATGCGCGAACGGCTGTTCGCGCGAATCTACTACCTCCTGGCCGAAGCGGATGTGGACGAAGCTGGGAGACTGTCGTTGCCGGAGCGGCTGGCGGAGCCGGCACTGGGGGTGCCGGGATCGGGATTGTATGCCAGCATTCGTGTGGCCGGACGCGGTTGGGACTCCCCTTCCGCGCCGCAGGATGCGCCGGTGCTGCCCGTTTCGCTCAAACCCGGTGAGACACGCTTCGGTCGCCTGGCCGGGGGCGAGGGCGGATATTTCTACGCTTCCCTGGGTGTGGCATGGGAAACGGGGGAAAGGTCGTTTCCCATGACGGTCGGGATCGCCGAGGATGCGAAACCATGGGAGGAATCCATGTCACGATACCGGCGACACCTCTGGGGCTGGCTGGGCGTGATGTCCGCTGCGTTGCTGGCGGCGCTGGCCTCAGTCATCCGCTGGGGACTGCAGCCGCTGCGCAACGTATCGCGGGAACTTGCCGCGATCGAGGCAGGAGAAAGGGAGTCGCTCGGCGGACGCTACCCGAAAGAGCTGGCTCAGCTGACCACAAACCTGAACGCCCTGCTGGTGCACGAAATTGCGCGCCGCGCCCGGTACCGTGACGCCATGGCGGATCTGGCGCACAGCCTGAAGACGCCCCTGACCATCGTCAACGGATTGCTGTCGGGAAACGGAGTGACTGGCCAGACGCGCGACTCGCTGCGAGAGCAGTCCGCCCGCCTCGACGATATCGTGCAGTACCACTTGCAACGGGCGTCCATGGCCGGGCCCCGGCCGCTGGAAGCATCGGGGGCCCTGCGCCCGCTGGTTGAGCGGGTAAAGGGTTCACTGGAAAAGGTCTATCATGAATCCGCGCCGGTCATTCGGCTCGACGTGGAGGGTGATCTGCGGTTTCGGGCCGCGCAGGAGGACCTCCTCGAGATCCTTGGCAACCTGATGGACAACGCCTGCAAATGGTGTGACGGACGGGTCGGGGTCACGGCCGAATGTCGGGACGGCATGCTTGAAATCGCGGTGGACGACGACGGTCCCGGTATTACCGTCGAACGGGTGGGGGAACTGGTCAATCGCGGGGTGCGGCTCGATGAGGCAACTCCGGGACACGGGATCGGTCTCGGCCTCGTGAAGGATATCGTGGGGGCATATGGTGGCGAGCTCGCGATCGGTCGCTCGCCCCTGGGCGGGACACGCGCTCTGGTGAAACTTGCGGCTTGCTGATCCGCCGGGCGGTCCGGCGGCACGGGTACGAGGCGGGATACCAAGGCGATTTCTGTCAAATGACATACCATCCTGCGTGTCTTTTCGTCCGTCCCCTGTGTTGCGACAACCGTTGCATCGTTCGACTATGCGCCTGTTGTCGCGCCTTGATGACGAACGATAATCCGGCGCGATCTGGTATGTTATTTTCCGGCAATCGCCTAAGCTGCGAACGGGGTGCCGGGTGCGAATCGACCTGACCGAAGGCGTGAACCCACATCCCGCCAGCGTTCACCGGGACCGGTCCCGATCGTCGACCAACTAATCGAGGGGATGCTATGAAATACCGCACACTGCTTTTCATTTTCACGTCGAGTCTGGTTTGTCTGCCGGCCGTTGCCGAAGTGTCACCGTCCCCATCCGCATCGAGTTCCCCACCCGCGCTCGATGTTTCTGCCGGCGTCGTCACGGGGGAGGCGGCAGAACCCGCCGGTGATGGCCAGCGGTACGGAGGCCACGGTGACGGCGGGCACGGTCACGGCAAGAAGCACGGCGGAAAAGGGGGTTGCCATGGAAAGGACGGTGCGCACGGCAAGCAGGACCGCCACGCAGACGTTATCGCCCGCCTGGAGCGGATCGAGCAACGGCAGGTGCTGATCGAGGCCATGCTGCTCGAGCTTATCCCTGGTCGGTAGCATGGGTCCCGAAGTGCCTCTGCTGATCCGTCCGGCGCCGGGCCGACCGGTTGGGTGGGCTACATCGTGCCCGGCGGGCAGGTGGGATCGCCGTCTTGACAACTGACGCGGGAAACCCGGAGAGCGGGAGCTTCACGCTTGCGGTATCGGGCATGACCTGCGGACATTGCGCGTCTGCCGTCAGCGATGCGATTCAGGCGGTCGAAGGTGTCGAGGCGGTGGTGGTCGACCTGGCCGGCGGAACGGCGCGCGTGACGGGGGGGCGGTCGTCGCGCGTCATCGACGCCGTTGAGGCTGCCGGTTACGAGGCCCGGCCCCGTCGGGGCGAAGTCTCGTCCTGCCCCGCGCCGGCCGGCGACGCGGTGTCGGCCCCCACCATGGGTGTCAACAGCGATGAATATCTCGTGGAGATTGCGGAGATGACCTGCGCCAGTTGCGTCGCACGGGTGGAGAAGGCCGTACGCGATGTCCCCGGCGTCATGGGTGTTTCGGTCAATCTGGTCGTGGGAGAGGCGCGCGTGACGGGCGGCGCACCGGGGGCGGTCGTTGACGCCATCATTGATCAGGGTTATCCGGCGAGAGTCAGCACCGAACCGGAATCGGGTCGCGAGCTTGTCCTTGTACCGGAAGTCGACGCCACGGTTCGCGGGGTGGTCGATGTGTTGCGGTCCCGTCACGACACGGTTGCCGTCGGGGCCGGATCCGGTGGAACGGTGCGTCTGGAAACGCGCGCCCATCCGGCGGATGTCGTCCTTGGCCTGCGCCACGCCGGGCAACCGTGTTTGATTCGTGACACCTTCGAGGACCCCTACGCCGGGCAGATCGCGCGCAGTCGTCGGGAGGTCTCGCTGTCGTGGCGCCGGGCGCTGCTGGCCGGGGTCGTAGGCGGCGGGCTGATGGCCGGGATGATGGCCGGGGTCCTGCCACCGGTACCCGAGGCCTCACAGGGCTGGGATACCGGGCGCATCTTCTGGTCGGCCATGGCGTTACTCACCCTGTTCACAATGTGGTTCAGCGGCGGCGCGTACTACGCGACCGCCTGGAAGCAGGCGCGGCATTTTTCGACCAACATGGACACCCTGGTCGCGCTGGGTACCGGCGCGGCCTGGCTCTCCTCAGCCATTTTGATCGCCTTTCCGGGGTTCGTGCCGGGTGGCGCCCGGCACCTCTACCTGGACACTTCGGTCCTGATCCTGGCTTTTCTGCAATTGGGTCACGCACTGGAGACGCGGGCCAAACGGACCACCGCCACCTCGATCCGTGGGCTTCTGGAACTGGCGCCGAGGACCGCGCGGGTGGTGCGTCCGGGCGGCGAGGCGCAGATCCCCGTTTCCCTCGTTGTGCCCGGGGACCGTGTGCGCGTGCGGCCCGGCGAGCGCCTGCCGGTCGACGGGCGGGTTGTCGAGGGGGCAAGCGGCGTGGATGAGTCCATGCTGACCGGCGAACCGATGCCGGTGGCGAAATCGCCTGGCGACACGGCCACGGGCGGGACCGTAAACCGGACCGGGACGCTGGTGCTGGAAGTGACGCGGACAGGTGAAGACACCACGCTCGCGCACATCGTACGCATGGTGAAGCAGGCGCAGACCAGTAAACCGCCCATCGGGCGGCTCGTTGACCGTGTGGCTGCCGTTTTCGTGCCCCTGGTCCTGCTGATCGCCGTGGCCACCGTGATCTCGTGGTTCCTGTTTGGCCCGGAACCTCGACTGGCCCATGCCTTGACGACCGGCATCGCGGTGCTGGTCATCGCCTGTCCGTGTGCGCTGGGTCTCGCCACGCCGATCGCGATCATGGTCGGTACAGGGCGCGCGGCACAGTTCGGTGTGCTGATCCGCAACGCGGACGCCTTGCAGGCCGCCGCCGGACTCACCCATCTGGTCGTCGACAAGACCGGGACGCTGACCGAAGGCCGGCCGGTCGTCACCCGGGTAGAGACCGGGGCGGGATTCGATAGCGACCGTACCCTGCGGGTCGGGGCGGGTCTGGAATCCGTTTCCGAGCACCCGCTTGCCGAGGCGATCGTCCGGGCAGCGGACGATGCCGGAGTGAGGGCGGATAGCGTACAGGATTTCGAGTCGGTCACCGGTCGCGGGGTGACCGGCTGGATCGAGGGTCGTGAATACCGGATGGGTAACGCCGAGTTCGTGGAAGAGACCGGTATGCGGATACCCGCAGCCTGGCGTCGCATCGCCGACGGGGAGACGACCCGCGCGGCAACCGCTGTCTATCTCGCCGACGAAGACACCGTGCGGGCCGTGCTGTTCCTCCGTGACCCCGTGAGGGCCGACAGCAAGGGTGCCATGGAGGCGTTGAGGCGACTGGGCGTCGAGGTGGTCATGTGTACCGGGGACGGGGCGCACACCGCGTCGGCGGTGGCGCGAACCCTTGGAATCGAACAGGTCAACAGCGAACGGACACCGGAGCAAAAGCTGCGGATCGTAAGGGATTTGCAGGCTGCGGGACACCGGGTGGGCATGGCGGGGGACGGGGTGAACGACGCCCCCGGGCTGGCGCAGGCGGACGTCGGGTTTGCCGTCGGTGGCGGTGTCGACGTGGCGATCGAGAATGCCGATGTGACACTGGCCGGGGATTCGCTCGCGAACGTGGTCACCGCCATCGAGATCTCACGGGCGACGTTGCGCAATATCAGGCAAAATCTGTTCGGTGCTTTTTTTTACAATGTACTGGGAATCCCCCTGGCCGCCGGTGTTTTCTACCCCGTGCTCGGGTGGTTGCTGAACCCCGCGTTCGCCAGTGCGGCCATGGCCCTGTCTTCGGTGACAGTCGTGTCCAACGCGAACCGCCTGCGCTGGTTTCGTCCCGGGACGAGCGTGCAAGGGCCCGGCGATGCGAATGCCTGACGGGGTCTGAAAGCTGGTCGCGCCGATCCTCTTGCACGCGGGGACCCGGGAATAAGGAGTGACAAATCATGTCGGGAATCATCCGCCTCCGCATCGCGGGGATGAGTTGTGGGCATTGTGTCAAACGCGTCACGGACGCCTTGTCCGAAGTGCCGGGTGTCGAACGTGTGCGCTCGGTAGATCTCGGGAGAGGGGAGGC
>JAYENI010000164.1:0-8818 GCA_034722015.1 Pseudomonadota bacterium | reverse complement strand
GTCCACCGCCACAGGTGGACGAAACCGGGCCACCACACCCTGATGGTGTTCCGAATGTGCCTTGCGTGTCAGGGTCCTCGCGACCGCGTGCTGGGTCTGCAGCCCCGCCCGACCTGCGGCTGCGACCAGTGCGGCCATTCGGGCGTCCCGGCGCTCGGGATCCACCCAGACTTCGAGCACGTTTCCGGGTGTCGTCTCGATCACGGCCATCACCGCGTGAAACCCGTAAACGAACGCTTCGCCTTTCACTACTTGCGCCGACGTCCGTCGCGCTTCTTGCCCCGTCGACCTGCGCCGCGCCGGGTTCGCCCTTCTGCCTTTTTCTCCACCAGCGGGCTTTCGGGCTCGAAATCGATCTTGCGTTCATCCAGATTGACCCGCACGACGCGCACCCGCATGGAGTCGCCAAGACGGTACACGGCGCCGCCCCGCTCGCCCGTCAGCCGGTGCCCGGCCGGATCGAAGTGATAATAGTCTTCGGTCAGGGCCGTCAGGTGCACCAGCCCTTCCACATAGACGTCTGCCAGTTCCACGAACAACCCGAACGAGGTCACCGAGCTGATCACCCCCTCGAACACCTCCCCGACCTTGTCCATCATGTACTCGCACTTCAACCAGTACACCACGTCCCGGGTTGCGTCGTCGGCGCGGCGCTCGGTCATCGAACAATGTTCGCCAAGTGCGCGCATCTCGCCAACGCCGTAGTGGAATTCAGAAGGCTTGCCGCCGCGCAGGCGATGGCGGATGGCGCGGTGCACCAGCAGATCGGGATAGCGCCTGATGGGTGAGGTGAAATGCGCATAGGCCTTTAGTGACAGCCCGAAATGCCCATTGTTTTCCGAAGTGTAGACGGCCTGGGACAGGGAACGCAGCAACACGGTCTGGATCAGATGGGCGTCAGGGCGATCGCCGATGGCGTCGATCAGACGCGCGTAGTCCTTTGGCTCCGGCGTCTCCCCGCCTCCCAGCTGCAACGCCACCTCCCCCAGAAAACTGCGCAGGGCCTCGATACGCTCCTCGCGCGGGCCTTCGTGGACACGATACAGGGCCGGCATCCGGTGGCGAAGCAGATAACGGGCTGCACAAACGTTGGCAGCGATCATGCACTCCTCGATCAGCCGGTGCGCGTCGTTGCGAACCATGGGTACGACCTGTTCGATCTTCTTGCCGGGACCGAATTCGATCCGTGTCTCGGTCGTCTCGAAGTCGATTGCTCCTCGTCGCTTCCGTTGCCGGAACAGCGCGCGAAAGACTGCGTACAACTCATCCAGGTGGTCGACCAGCGCCGCGCGGTTGCGACGCGCCTCGACGTTGCGATCGACTACGATCGAGGCGACCTCATCATAGGTCAGCCGCGCCGCCGAGCGCATGACGGCCTCGCGAAAGTTGTAGTTCCCGATCTTGCCGTGGGGACCGATCTCCATCTCGCAAAGCATGCAGAGCCGGTCCACTCCGGGATTCAGTGAACACAGACCGTTCGAGAGGATCTCCGGGAGCATCGGGGTGACGCGCCCCGGGAAGTAGATCGACGTCCCGCGGTTCCTCGCCTCCTCGTCCAGCGCACTGCCGGGGTTCACGTAGGCCGACACATCGGCAATCGCGACCAGCAGGCGCCAGCCCTTGCCATGCGGCTCGCAATAGACGGCATCGTCGAAATCCTTGGCGTCCTCCCCGTCGATCGTGACCAGTGGCATGTTACGCAGGTCGACGCGTCCCTTGGCGGCCGAACGCGGCACCTCCGCCGGGAATTCCCCCGCCTCGGCCGCTACCGTCTCCGGCCACTCGTGCGGCAGTCCGTAACTGCGCATGGAGATGTCGATCTCCATGCCCGGCGCCATGTGGTCACCCAGCACCTCCATGACCCTGCCGATCGGCTGGTTGCGCTTCGTGGGCTGCTCGACGATCGCCGCGATGACGATCTGCCCGTCACGGGCGTCACCGATATTTTCCGGCGGGATCAGTACGTCCTGGTTGAGTCGCTTGCTGTCCGGGGCAACGAATCCGACGCTGCCCTCCTGAAAGAACCTTCCCACCACGGATTCGTTGCGGCGTTCGAGGACTTCCACTACCGAGCCTTCACGTCGCCCGCGCCGGTCGATCCCCGTGATTCTTACCAGGGCACGGTCACCGTGCAGCAGGCTGCGCATCTCGCGCGCGGTGAGAAATACGTCCTCGCCGCCCTCATCCGGGGTCAGGAAACCGAAACCGTCGGGGTGCCCGATCACGCGCCCCGGGACCAGCTGCGCCTCGTCCACGGGCAGGAACCCGCCGCGACGATTGCGCAGCACCTGGCCATCGCGGTTCATCGCACGCAACCGCCGGTCCAGGGCCACCTTGTCGGTTTCTTCTTCCAGGCTCAGCAACGCCGCCAATTCATCAAAGCGCACCGGGCTCCCATGATCGGTAATGACCTCCAGAATGAGCTCGCGGCTGGGTATGGGGCGCCCGTACTTGCTCGCTTCGCGTTCCTGGTAGGGGTCCTTGTATCTTTTCTTCTTTGCCATAAATGATCTCGAATGTGACAGGGGGTTCCGAAAGCGGACTTTCCCTTGCCGGGAGGTCCGTGTAGGCGGCGAGGTATCCGGCAGGCCGGACCCGCTTCGGGGCCAGTTAAGTTACCAATGTTTCGGCAAGATACAGTAAGTCGCGTGTACAGGGGTACATTCGGCCACTGCGGAGCCACGCGAGGCACCATCGGAAATTGGCTTGCAACGGAGAACCGAGTACGGACCCATCCGGATTGACAACCCGTAACCCAGTGGGTAAATTGCGCGCTTCCCACGGCCGGATGGTCGCCTTGCCGAGGTGGCGGAATTGGTAGACGCGCTAGCTTCAGGTGCTAGTGGGGGTAACCCCGTGGAGGTTCAAGTCCTCTCCTCGGCACCATATTAATCTGCGGTGTTTCCCCAGATTATCTACGCCCCGTTCCCCTCCCCGTCACTTCTTGCCGAAGTCAACCATGGATACTTCCGGATCGTTTTCCTTGTCTACCTTCGCACGAATCGAATTGGACGACTGAAATTCGCCTCGCCCTGCTCGCGGATTAGGCGATTGCCGGAAAATAACATACCAGATTGCGCAGGATTATCGGCCGTCTTCAAGGCGTGGCGACAGGCGCATAGTCGATCTATGCAACTGATGCCACAACGCGGAAGACGGACGAAAAGACAGGCAGGATGGTATGTGATTTGACAGAAATCGCCTTACGCTTTCCCTCCAGGGGTCTTCTTGGCCGTACTTCTGGGAGTTGCCTCTTTACTTTGCGGGAGCCTTCTTTTTAACAACCTGTTTCTTTCCGGTTGTGTCGGAAGACTCTCGGTTTACCGCAGTGGTGCTGCCCTGTGACGCCGTAGGGGATGTGGTCGAAACCGCAGTCTGCTTGGCGCGCTCCAGCGCCTCCCGAGCCTTCTTTTCTGCCGCATCAAGCTTGGCCTGCACCTCTTTCGCCTTCTCGAGGGCGTTCGCCGCCTCCCCCTGCTCTTTGGCACTGGCCCTCGCCAGGGCTTGAGCGGTCTTGGCCTGCGCCTCTGCCGTCTTGGCCTGAGAACGTGCTGTCTCAGCCTGGGCCGCCGCGGTTTCAGCCTGAACCTTGGCCTCCATCTCGAGTTCTGCCCTGGCATCCGCGATCTTCCTGTCCGTTTCCGCCATTGCCTCCTTGCGCAACCGCTCTATGTCTTTTTCCACCGTCTTGCGGATCGAGGCAATCTCGGAGCGTGTTTCCTTCATCCGGGCCTTTGCCGTCTCGAGTATCTGGCTGACAATCGAGGACATGTTTTTCATGGTTTTATCGATATCCCAGCTAATGGCCAGGTAATCTGGATGATGCCCAAATCAGGGACTGACAAACAGGTTTCGAGAAAGGTGAGCGTCCAATTTCCTGCCCAAAAAAATGGAGGTGCCCGTTCAGGTGCAGGGGAAGGATAAAACCACATTTTCTCAATGTCTATCTGACTTGAACCACCGGGCGTCCTGATATTCGCTCCCGTTGCGACTCAGAACTGCTGGAATTCTTCCACAGCAGGTTTCAAGTAGTTAGTGTTGGGGAGTGCCTTGTGGGATCCCTGCCACCCGCAGACGCTATCCGAGGTAAACGCAACCTGAACCGGGCCGGGATTTCCGGAGACTCCTATTCTTGAGAGACTGGAGTCATGAGCAAAGCAAACAACAGATATTCTCCCGAAGTCAGGGAACGGGCGGTTCGACGGGTATTCGAGCACACGTCGGACTACGAGTCGCAATGGGCGGCGATTAGGTCGATTGTATCGAAGATCGGGTGTACGACCGAGACGCTACGAAAATGGATTCGCCAGGCTGAACGAGATCAGGGTCTTCGGGCAGGCCTGACGAGCGATGAGTGTGAGCGGCTGAAGAAGCTGGAGCGCGAGGCCCGCGAGCTACGGCGGACGAACGAGATTCTGCGCAAGGCATCGGCTTTTTTCGCCCAGGCGGAACTCGACCGCCACGGTAAGTGATTTCGTCTTTCATCGATGAGCATCGCGCCGGTTATGGGGTCGAGCTGAAGTGGTCTACTGAGGCGATTTCTGTCAATTGACATACCATCCTGTTTGTCTTTTCATCCGTCCTCTGTGTTGCGACAACCGTTCCATCGTTCGACGATGCGCCTGTTGTCGCGCCTTGATGACGAACGAAAATCCTGCGCAATCTGGTATGTCATTTTCCGGCAATCGCCTGAAATCGGAGTCGGATCCTGGCCCTCGCAGCAAGTTCGCTTAAATTCCTCCCGACCTGGCCATATGTGAGGCAATTGTGGGAACAATCTCAAGCTCGTTTGGCCTCTTATCGCCAAGTGCCACCTCGTGGGTTCAATGCGTCTCGCAGGATGCACGCCATCCCTGACGCCAGCTTTTGAAAGGGTGAATCGCTTTTACGACACCCTCCCTAGTGCTCTATCCAACTGATAATTACGGATTCAGCGTTCCCCTGGTGTTTCGCAGCAAGGCACAGCGTGCAGGCAATGGCCATTCCCTTGTCAAACGCTGCAACGCGGCTGCGGGACACCAGGGGAGCGCCCTGCGGGTTAGCTTGTCAGCGCCCATGGACGGCGTTGCGCCTCTTGGAAAGGGAGCGGCCATTCCCTGCGAGGCGCGCCTTGCCATACGCGCTGACAAGCTAACTGAACTCGCAATTATCAGTTGGATAGAGCACTAGCGGGGAAGGGGATGAGGTCCACGAAGTGAAGTCAATGGCACACCCTGGCACCAGGCGTAAGCCCTGAGCGGTATACGGTTGCGAGCGCAACTGGGCCGAGATGACTGGTTGGCCTTTCCAGAGAATTTGCAGTGACCAACCCGAAAACCAGCCGAGCAGGATGCCGGCCCGGGATCGACACATGCTTATCCACCACTGCCGGCAATCACTTCTTTTCAATTCCGAGGACTTGGAATCCATCCTTGGAATTCCACCAGCACCGTGACCCTGGCAGAAAACACCGCCAGGGTCACGGAGACAGGCTCAGGGTATCCACGCCGTGCGAATGAGTGAATCTCGCGTGGCTTAACGTTACCGAAGCACTGCTACGGACTGACTCCTGCGCCGTTGACCGCCCCCCAGGAAACTGACAGGCCAGCGGCGGTAACGCTGCCGCCGGCGGTATTTATGAACGAATCCGTATCGTTTGAGCTACCCCAGGGGTTGACGCTCGCCCCCGAGCCCTCGTCACCGTACCCGATGGCATAACCGTAGCCGCCACCACTGCTGGAGTTTCCGCCGGCGGTGGTTTGCGTATGAGCGCCGGTAATCGCGACTACCGTACTGCCTACTCCCACGGCGGCTGCCTCGACAGATACTCCAATGCCACTGGCGGTTACCGTGTCCATCTGGTGTTGCGTGAGCACCATGCTGTCTGCTTGGCGGGGTAAGCCGGCGTCCGCCTGTGCCGCGGTAGCCATTCCCAGGACCACGCTCGCTACTAAAACAGGGACCGTCTTCATCATCATTTTGCTCCTCAATCGTCTGGTGTGAACAATTTTGTCTAGTCACGTACATCGGCGCGAGATGTCAGTAAGCCGTTTCTCGTGGAGCGCGTACCCACCGCTACCGGTTGCCCTGGATTCTCCAATCCCTGGCGCATATGCGCTTGCACGCGAGGACTTAGCTGATGCATTAGCTCGTTCCGTACTCAGTCTATCGTCATGGCGACAAGGAACCATTCCTAATACGCAGTAAGTGCTTCGAGTTTAGGTTTATGCTTCAAAAGTGGTAACCGATCCAGTGCACCCGGAGGCAACAACCAGGCCTTGATGCCCGGTTGGTACAGGCCGCGAAGCATGGATTCCTAACCAGGATCGGGAGATCCCCCGGCTGTGCCGGGGTTAAAGCAGAACTTTGACATCTGCGGGAGTCCATCGGGGATACTCCGAGTCGTGAGCCGTCAAGCGCACAACACTAAGGAGAATCCCGATGGACGAATTCGAGAGCCTAAGCCACGCCATGCCATGCCAAGCGGGAGTGTAACTCCATAGTAGTCTTCATTCCGTAGTGCCGGCGCAGAATGCCGGACGAGCAGTTGCGAGGATATCTTGGGGAGGTGTTTCACGATTCGGCGAAGCGGAAGCAGCGTCGGATCGAAGGCGGCGATCCACTTCAACGTCGGGAACGGCATAGGCTGGTCTTAAGCGTTAAAGTCTCAACCTATAGACGCTCGGCGCAGGGTCCTTACACCTAAGGGTTATCGAACTAAAATCGAATTGTGATGCGGCGTGGCTGCGCTAGGATTGTTCTCACCGGATCGCTACAGATTCTCCACGGATCGGATCTGGCACATTCACCAACACAATGTACTTGAGGAACAGGATCATGAAAAAATCTCTGATTGCAACCGCTATCGCCGCCGCTATGATGTCCGGAACGGTCGCTGCCGAGTCTGTCAAGCTCACCGAAGCGCAGATGGATAACGTAAATGCTGGATTCATCGGTATCGCTCTGGCTCACGCCGGTGCTTCCGCAGGTGGCTTAGTCGTTGGCACCGCTACTAGCACCTATACTACCGCTACAGCCTTTTTCAGTGGTTATGGCGTTGCGGTTTCGCTCTCCGACTCGGCCTCTGCCTCCTACCAGTAATTGATTCAGGGGCATTTGGCCTTGCCTCAAGACGGGAGGTCTCGTCAATAAAGGGAGGTTGAGGCTAGGAGTGGAAGAATTTGGCCCCATGCGGAGCATGGGGCCTTTTTTTTGGTCTCGGCTTCAGAAACGGTCTGGTGAAATTTGATTAGCCTGGCTTTGACAACTGCTATTCACACACTCCGAGAACACAAGGCAGATCAGCTGGTTTTGAGTACCGGGGAAAATGCCCGTGCCTGTGGGCCTACAGGCCAGGTCGGGAATCGGCGCGGGGTTGTTTAGGCGATTTCTATCAAATGACATACCATCCTGCTTGTCTTTTCATCCGTCTTCCGCGTTGCGGAAACGGTTGAATAGTTCGACTATGCGCCCGTTTCAGCGCCTTGAAGACGAACGAAAACCCGGCGTAATCTGGTATGTCATTTTCCGGCAATCGCCTTAACACGCAACATCGATAAAGCGGTCCAGGACAGGCGTATTGCAGCCAATTATTCTTTATCGGGCGGCATCGACGCCGGAAGGCATTTATGGATGCGCGTCAACGCGTGATCTGTGATCGGATCTCCAATTACCATGCGCTCAATGAGCGCCAACTTGTTACAATAGGGACTCGTTCGAAAGGACCGAGTCTGCCGCGGCGATTTGCCTGCAACACAGCCGCGGGGTTGGCGGGCACACCACGCTTCGCGAAATGAGGGTTGAAACGAAGATGCTTAAACGGACCACACAAAGCAAGGGCCAACATCGTGGAATAAAACAGATCAGCGTTTACCGCGGCCCCCTCCCCACGCGGTTCAAGAGCTTCTTCTATTTGCTGTCCCTGGCCGCCGTGATTGCAACAATCTACGGCACAGCGAGCCTGGCCGCCGAAAGGCAAACAGTAAAGTCGCTCCTTGAAATACGCCAGGACAAGGTGATTGTTCAGGAATGGGATCTAAGCTGCGGCGCGGCCGCGCTGGCCACGCTCCTCAATTACCAGCACAATGATCCGGTGGCGGAGCGGGAAGTCGCCACAGGATTGATACAACGGAAGGAGTATATCGAAACACCGGAACTCGTTAAGATTCGCCAAGGTTTCTCCTTGCTGGATCTGAAACGCTATGCGGATAAACGAGGTTATGAAGGTGTGGGTTTCGGCCGCCTCACGATTGATGATTTGATCGAGCATGCGCCGCTTATCGTTCCAATCAGTCAGCATGGTTACAATCACTTCGTTATATTCCGCGGCAAAAAGGGAAACCGCGTGTTGCTGGCGGATCCCGCCTGGGGAAACCGGACCATGCTGGTAGAGCATTTCGAGCGAGCCTGGATCGACTTTCCGGAGATCGGCAGAGTGGGCTTCGAGGTGGCGCGACGTGACGAAACCAAGCCGCCCAATCAGCTGGCGCCGCTGCCAGACGATTTCGTGATGCTCCGATAATCATCGCGCCGAGATCGGACATCCCACCACTACCGTCACCTGGCGGTGGGACTTCACGGCACGCTCGAACCAGAGATTGTGAACGTGGTGCACGCGAACATTCGTTAGAATCGACGAAACGATCCCGCCTTCCGCAGTTCCGGCTCGGAGGCGGTTCAACCTCCCGGCCGCTCCGCCATGGACCCGAGACTCGATACGGGTGGGTGGTTAAGGCGATTTCTGGAAAGTTACATACCAGCCTGCTTGTCTTTTCGCCCGTCTTCGGCGTTGCGGAAACGGTTGCATAGTTCGACTATGCGTCCGTTCCCGCGCCTTGCA
>JAYENI010000163.1:0-30032 GCA_034722015.1 Pseudomonadota bacterium | reverse complement strand
GGTTCCGAGGACCAGCAGTACTCCGAGGCCAAGTTCCTGCAGGTAAAGCAGATCATCGAGCGCTTCCGGGGCCGGGAGGGTCTGACCGAAGCGGACCGCCGCTGGACCCGCAAGGTGAGCGATGTGCGCAACTGGTTTGGTTTCTCGGCCGCGGAGCGCTGGCGTGAGGATGAGACCGAATACGAGCATTATTCCGATTCTGGCGGGAAATCCGGCGGCCAGAAAGAGAAACTGGCCTATACGGTGCTGGCCGCCAGCCTTGCCTACCAGTTTGGTCTGGAGTGGGGCGAGGTCCGCTCGCGCTCGTTCCGTTTCGTGGTAATCGACGAGGCATTCGGGCGCGGCTCGGACGAATCGGCGCGTTACGGTCTGGAGTTGTTCCGGCGCCTCAACCTGCAACTGCTGATTGTCACGCCACTGCAAAAGATCCACATCATCGAGCCCTACGTGGCCAGCGTGGGTTTTATTCACAACGAAGACGGCCGCCATTCGCTATTGCGTAATCTCGGCATCGAGGAATACCGGGCGGAACGGGCGGCCTGGCGCGCCACGCAATGAACTGGTCCACTCCTGCTGATCTCAAGCACCAGCTGGAGCGGCGTTGGGATCGGGGGCAGATCCTTGCGGCCCGTCTGACCGGCGAGCCGCTGTTTCCGCTGCGCCTGCGGCTCAACAAGCCGGGCGCCAGGGAACTGGCCGCTGAATTTGACGCTGTACGGTCATGGATCCAGGCGCTGACCGAAGCCAGCAAATTACAACGCGGATTCGGCTACGAAATCGAGTGGCGGACCGTTAACCACCGCGTGCATGGTCGCAACCAGGTGCCGGACGCCGTGGTGGTTCCCAGCGAGGACGATGCCCTGCGCTGGCTTGGCAAGACGCGCGCGGTGGGGCGCTTCAACGAACTGAGCCAGGCGACACTCGCCCGCTATCCCGCCCTGGCGGACTGGCTGGCGCACAAACCGCTGCTGCTGTTGCAACATGCCGGCGACTGGGCGCGGATTCTCGCCGTGCTGGACTGGTTCTGCGCCCACCCCCGACCACGGCTGTATCTGCGCCAGCTCGACATTCCGGAGGTTGACAGCAAATTCATCGAACGTCGCCGCGGTTTGCTCATGGGGCTGCTGGACCAGGTCTTGCCGGAGCGCGCCATCGAGCGCGATGCCACAGGCATCCGGGGCTTTTCCCGGCGTTATGGACTCAGGGAGGCGCCGCCCCTGATCCGCTTCCGGATCCTCGACCCGGCCCTGATGATCGGCGGACTCTCCGACCTGTCTGTACCCCCGGTGCAGTTTGCTGCGTTGCGGCTGCCGGTGGAGCGGGTATTCATCACCGAGAACAAGATCAACGGACTGGCCTTTCCGTCACTACCGGGTGCGCTGGTGATCTTTGGCCTGGGATACGGGCTGGACCGCTTGCAGGACATCGCCTGGCTGCAACAGGTGGCGGTGCATTACTGGGGTGACATCGACACCCACGGCTTTGCGATCCTGCACCGCCTGCGGGTGAGTTTCCCCCATGCCGGTTCCTTCCTGATGGACCGCGCAACGCTGCTGGCGCACCGCGTGCTCTGGGGGCAGGAACGCGCCGCCGACCGATTTACCGGCACGCTTTCCCGGCTGAGCGCAGCGGAACAGGCGTTATTTGACGCCCTCAAACAGAACCACTTCGGGGAGGGGGTCCGCCTGGAACAGGAACGTATCGCCTATAGCTGGCTGCAACAGGCCCTGAGCGAGCAAGGCTTGCAGGCGTAAACCGTTGTGCAATAACACGGTTGAGTTTGATTCAGGATTTCACCCCTGATGCGGTGTTGATGCTATCCTGTGGGAGCGCCCTCCCCCCGCCGCGTAGCGCCGGGGGGGGGGCGCCCCCGCGACTTGAGTGTCGGATATGCTGGTACGTCTACGACCCCGCCGAAGGCGATCCCGTCGAGCAGGTGCCCCCCGGTACCGCGTTTTCCGCGCTGCCGGCCCACTGGCGATGTCCGCAATGCGACGCGGACAAGGGGATGTTCCTTCCGGTCGATGAATGACGCGTTAATGAACCGGAGGTCGAGCGGACATGGGCGTTCCGACGTCGGGGCCCGTGATGCGGGGTCGAGGTTATTCGCGGCGGGTTTTGTGGCGTAAGCCGGTTGAGAGAGAACAGTAATGTGTCTGGCAATCCCGATGCAGATAAAGGAGATCGACGGGTTCAATGCCCGCTGTGAGGCGAAGGGGGTGGCGCGCGACGTGAGCCTTTTCATGATGCATCAAGAGGACCTGACGGTCGGAGATTTCGTCATGGTGCATCTCGGATATGCCTTACAGAAGGTGACGCCGCAGGATGCCCGCACGGCCTGGGAACTGTTGGACGAGGCTCTCGCTATAACCCACCCGGCACCTGGACCGGGTGACCCGCTTGCATGACATGATTATCATGTTTTTAAAAAACAATATGTTAAATGGTTAATTGAAGTCTTTGCTTGTGGCTGAGACGTCAGGCAGGGGGGTGTCGCCTTGCAGGACCGTTACCTGTAATCTCGGCCCCTATGCGATACACGAATAAGCCTTTCTCTGAAGCCTGCGAGCAGAACAAACTTCCCATCCTCGAGGTGATCGGTCCGACCTTCGCTGAGACCGAATCCGTGCTGGAGGTTGGCAGCGGCACCGGCCAGCACGCGGTATTCTTCGCCGCGTCGATGCCGCATCTGCGTTGGCAAACCGCCGACGTCCCCGATAGCCATTCCGGTATCCGCGTGTGGCTGGAGGAGGCCGCGCTGCCGAACGTGTTGCCGCCGATACGGCTGGATGTTGCGGGTGAGTGGCCCCGCAAGACCTTTGATGGGGTGTTCAGCGCGAACACCGCACACATCATGTCCCTGTCCGAAGTGGAAGCGATGTTCCGGGGCGTGGCGCGGGTGCTGCGACCCGATGGCCTGTTTGCCCTGTATGGTCCGTTCAATTACCGCGGGGCATACACCAGCAGGAGTAACGCGGAATTCGACCGCTGGCTGAAGGCTCGCGATCCGAACAGCGGCATCAGGGACTTCGAGTACCTGAACGTGCTGGCGGAAACCCTCGGCCTGTCCCTGGTCGCCGACCACGCCATGCCCGCCAATAACCGCACGCTGATCTGGCGCAAATCGTCCGTTCGAGGAGGCTCCCGGATAGAGGACTAGCGTCGGTTCGGATCGTTCGGGAAATTGTCGTCGCAGTCGTCGATCCCGTCGAGATCGCTATCGGTGCCCCGTACGCAACTACCATTGTTCCTGGGCTTGTTGATGTAAAGGAGGGGCAGGAAGACATTCTCCGTCAGGGAAGTAAACTCGTCCACAGAGCCTGCCCCGCCGATGAACATGCCGATACCCTGCGGCAGATTCGGATCGGTGTAGAGTTTCGCGCTCGCAACGATAATCGATTCACCGTTCGTCGCGACGATCGTCGTGGTCGAGAGCCGTACCGGGTAGGTCTGTACATCCTGCTGTACGCACAGGATGTTCCATGACGGGTTCTGTCCCAGCTGGCTCAGCAGGCTGTTGATGCCATAGTTCACGACGTCGCGAGATGTCCTCGCCGGATCGGTGTTCTTGTTGAACTGTTGAAATACGGCGCGATTGTCCGGCGCCCCGATCTGGATGCCGAGGTCTAGTTGGGGCATCAGCATCCCGTACCACTCGGCGGGATGCCAGACGCTGAGAATCGGCGCCTGCGGATGCGACAAAGGGATCCAATGCCCCTTTGCCACGGGGAAAAAGTCGGGTGCGATCCCGTTCGTTTCGTTCCAGAGCAGTTGCACGCCCCGGTTGTTGAAGCCGCAACTGGTGCGTGCCTGCGCCTCGAAACCGATCGATGAAAGCTCCGCGGGTGACATCGGGACGGAGGTCTCCCCGGAAAGGGTCGACGCCTGGCCCGCCATGCTGGTGATGGCCATCACAGTGCCCAGTATCATGCCTTTACCGTGTGTCGTATTCATCGTGAGTGATTCCTCTTGCCTGGTTTTGGACGGGTTTCCGGTTCCAGATCTCGCCAGTCCCGTTTGATCCTGTTGACGAGGTCCATTGAAACCCGCACGAGGCGCATCACCTATGAAGTGCTTCACACCGGATAGCGGAAACCTTTCAATCCACTTTTCGCCGTTTGATTATCTGCGCCAGCCGTCGCGCGTCGATCAACCCGGTCCGATGCGGGCTTCCCGGCGGTTATGGTATGGTTGCGCCGCTGAAAAGGAGGACAGGTTTGAATCCGGTCAAGGTTGGATTGTTGGGTCTGGGGACCGTGGGTTGCGGCACCGTTGATGTATTGTCGCGAAATGCCGAGGAGATCGCTCGCCGGGCAGGGCGGGGGATCCGGGTGACGATGGCCGCGGCGCGAGACACCGCTCGCAAGCGTCCCTGCGATACGAGCGCGATGCGGATCACTGACGACCCCTTTCAGGTCGTCGATGCCCCCGAAGTGCAGATTGTCGTCGAGTTGATCGGCGGGTGCGGTCTGGCGCGGGAACTCGTACTGCGCGCCATCGACAACGGCAAGCACGTGGTCACGGCCAACAAGGCGTTGATCGCCCTGCACGGAAACGAGGTTTTCGCCAGGGCCCGGGAAAAGGGGGTGATGGTGGCGTTCGAGGCGGCCGTTGCCGGTGGAATCCCGGTCATCAAGGCCATACGGGAGGGACTTTCAGGTAATACCATTCACTGGCTGGCCGGCATTATCAACGGCACCGGGAATTTCATCCTCACCGAGATGCGCGACAAGGGCAGGGACTTCGACGAGGTCCTGGGTGAGGCGCAACGTCTCGGATATGCGGAAGCCGATCCGACCTTCGACGTCGAGGGGATCGACGCCGCACACAAGCTCACCATTCTCGCTTCGATCGCCTTCGGGATCCCGCTGCAGTTCGACAGGGTGTACACCGAGGGAATCACGAACATCACGCCGGAAGACGTGGCCTACGCGGGTGAGCTGGGTTACCGGATCAAGCACCTGGGGATCGCCCGAAGGCGCGAAGACGGCATCGAGCTGCGCGTCCACCCGACGCTGATACCGCACCGGCGCCTGATCGCGAACGTGGACGGTGTCATGAACGCCGTGCTGGTGAATGCAGATGCGGTCGGGCCGACGCTATACTACGGCGCCGGCGCGGGAGCGGACCCGACCGCCTCGGCGGTGGTCGCGGACCTGGTCGACGTGGTCCGCGTCCTGACCTCCGACCCGGGGAACCGTGTACCGCACCTCGCCTTCCAGGCAGACGCGATCAGCGACCTGCCGATCCTCGGTATGGAAGACGTGGAGACGGCGTACTATCTCCGACTCTGCGCCAACGACAGGCCCGGCGTGCTGGCCGAGGTCACCCGAATCCTCGGTGACCTGAGCATCAGCATCGAAGCCATCATCCAGAAGGAGCCCGAAAGCGGGGCGTCCGATGTGCCGATCATCATGCTGACCCACCGCGTGACCGAGCGCCGGATGAACGATGCCATCCGGCGGATCGAGGCACTGGATTCCATCACCAACCACGTGAAACGGATCCGCCTGGAGACGCTTGGCTAGCCCCGATCGAGGGTCTGGAACCCGTATAATAAACTATTTAATAACGGTTAGTTATAGTACTGATCTTAAGTAGATTGGAGGAAATTCGAATGCCCTTCAGACCCCGCTACACCGGATTGATCGACAAGTACCGCGACCGCTTGCCGGTCCACGACGATACCCGGATCATCAGCCTTGGTGAGGGCAACACCCCACTGATCCGCCTGCACAACATCCCCCGTGAGATCGGCAGGGACGTCGAGATCTACGTGAAGTACGAGGGGCTGAATCCGACGGGTTCGTTCAAGGACCGCGGCATGACCATGGCCGTTACCAAGGCCGTTGAGGAGGGCAGCCGGGCGATCATCTGCGCCTCTACCGGGAACACTTCGGCATCTGCCGCTGCGTACGCCGCGCGGGCCCGGATCACGGCCTTCGTGCTGATCCCGGACGGCAAGATCGCGCTGGGGAAACTCGCGCAGGCGATGATCCACGGTTCGGTCGTGGTGCAGATCCGGGGCAATTTCGATGACGGCATGCGGCTGGTCAGGGAGGTGGCGGAAGACACCCCGGTGACCATCGTCAACTCGATCAATCCGTATCGCATACAGGGCCAGAAGACCGCGGCGTTCGAGATCGTGGAGGAACTGGAGTTCGCCCCCGACTATCACTGTATCCCGGTCGGAAACGCCGGCAACATCACCGCGCACTGGATGGGATACAGCGAGTACTTCGAGCACGGCATCGTCAACACGCGTCCGATCATGGTCGGCTACCAGGCGCGCGGCGCGAATCCCTTCATCCGTGGGGACAGGGTCGATCAACCCGACACCATCGCCACCGCAATTCGCATCGGTCACCCCCAGAGCTGGGACAAGGCGTGGAAGGTGCACAAGGAGTCCGGTGGCTGGTTCGACGATTGCTCCGACGAGGAGATCCTTTCGGCGCAGAAGTTGCTGACGGAGAAAGAAGGGGTCTTTTGTGAACCGGCCTCGGCCACCTCACTGGCCGGCGCGATGAAGGATATCGCCGCCGGCAGGATCCCGCAAGGCAGCAAGATCGTCTGCACCCTCACGGGACACGGCCTGAAGGACCCGGATACGGCCATCAAGCAGTGCGAGGGCGGGCTGATCACCGTGGACGCAGACCTGGACAGCGTGCGCCGAGCGATCGTCGCCAACCTCCACTGAAGAAAGGGGGTCAAGTCTAGCAATATATAGTTATCCGCGGATAACTATATATTGCTAGACTTGACCCCCCGCCACCGTTTGACCCCCGCTGGTGCGCGGGTCCCAGGAGGCGACGTCGAGGGCGGGATCCGTTTCCCAGGGAGATGGGTGTCCTTCCAGGGCGCAGTATCGCTCGAGAAACGAGATGAATTCGTTGCGGGTGACGGGTACGGCGCCCAGGCTCAGGACGTGGGGTGACGACAACTGGCAGTCGATCAGGGGATAACCCCAGGCGTCGAGGTGGCGGGCAAGATGAACCAGCGCCACTTTCGAGGCGTCGGATTCAAGGCTGAACATGGATTCGCCGAAGAATACCCGGCCGATCGCCACGCCGTAGAGCCCCCCGATCAGATGCCCCTCCCCGTCCCAGACTTCCACGGAATGCGCGTGTCCCGCCTCGTGCAGTCGCAAGTACGCACCCAGCATGTTCTGGGTAATCCAGGTTCCATCGGCATAGGGTCTTGGCCCCGCGCACGCGGTCATGGTGCGGCGAAAGTCACGGTCGAACGTCACCTGCCAGGGACGGTTCCTGAGCCGCTTTCGCAGGCTGCGCCGTATGCGTATGCCCCGCGGGAGCAGTATGGTTCGCGGGTCGGGAGACCACCACAGGATCGGTTGGCCGGTTTCGTACCAGGGAAAGATTCCGCTGCGATAGGCGCGCAGCAATCGCTGTACCGAGAGGTCACCCCCCGCGGCGAGTAGCCCGTCGGGGTGACGCAGCGCCGACTCGACGGGCGGAAAGGCACCTTGCGCGTCCCGGGGATCGAGCCAGGGGATACTCATCCGGGTGGGGAATCGTCACCCACCCGGCGTTGTCGCGCAGCGGTAGGGTGAGAGCGACATCAGTTCGCGATACTCTTCCACCATCAGGCCCTGCTCCTGTTCGCAGTAGCGTTTCAGGACGGTGCTGAAACCCGGGTTGGCGATCCAGTGCGCCGACCACGTTGCCGTCGGCAGAAAGCCCCGCGGTATCTTGTGCTCTCCCTGGGCACCGGGCTCGAAGCGGTGCAGTCCGTGGCGGATGCAATACTCGATTCCCTGGTAGTAACAGGCCTCGAAATGCAGGCTGTGATATTGCCCCGTGCTGCCCCAGAAGCGGCCATACAGGGCGTCGTCACCGCGAAAGTTGATCGCGCAGGCGACCGGTTGACGATCCCGATCGAGGGCCAGCACCAGGACCACGCGGTCGCCCATCGACTTGCCGATTCTCCGGAAAAAATCCTCCGTCAACGCCGCGTATCCGTGTTTGCGAGCGTAGATGGACGCATAGAAGCCGTGGACCATCGACCATTCTCCGCGGTCCAGTTCGCTACCGTGGCGGACCTGGAGGGTGAGTCCCTGCTCGGCGACGTATCGCCGTTCTCGCCGTATCGTCTTGCGCCGACGGGACGTCAGCGATCCCAGAAAGTCGTCGAAAGCGCAATAGCCGGCGTTGTGCCAGTGATACTGCAGTCCGGTACGCCGCATCAGTCCGGATTCGTCCAGCAGTTCTGATTCGTCGGGACGCACGAAGAGCCAGTGGGCACCCGAAAGTCCCGACTCCCCTGCATACCGGATACCCTGGCGGATCAGCTCCCTGCGTACCGTCCCCTGGTTGACGTCGGGCGCGGCAAGCAATCGGGCGCCTGTCACGGGTGTATAGGGGATCCCCGAGACCAGCTTGGGGTAGTAGGGGATTCCGTGGCGGTGGAAGGCGTCCGCCCAGGCCCAGTCGAACACGAATTCGCCCCAGGAATTGTCCTTGAGGTACATGGGTGACGCGCCGACGAGTCGTCCGGTTTCGTTTCGCAGGGTCAGGTGCCGCGGGAACCAGCCGTGCGCCTTGCCCACGCACCCGGTACCCTCCAGCGCAGAGAGAAATTCGTGGCTCAGAAAGGGGTCACCGGCCGCATCGAGCGCATTCCATTCCGAAGCCGCGATGGTGCCGATGTCCTCGATGATCGAGGACTTCAGACCCGTGGCGCCGGTCCCGGGTGTCCCCGCGCTATCAGGGGCGGCTATCGGCTTTCGGCCGCCGGTTTCCCGGTCGCCCTGTCTGGCGGCGGTCTTCAGGACGCGCCCGTCGTTTGTATCGCCTGGATTTGTCAATCGATACGCGGCGTGTGGTGGTCGAGCTGATCGAGATACCGTTCCGCATCCAGCGCCGCCATGCAGCCGGTCCCGGCGGAGGTGATGGCCTGTCGATAGACGTGGTCCATGACGTCGCCCGCGGCGAATACACCGGGGACGCTGGTCGAGGTCGCATCACCCTCGCAGCCGCTGTTGACCGTGATGTAGCCACCCTTCATCTCGAGCTGACCCTCGAAGATCCCGGTGTTGGGGGAGTGGCCGATGGCGATAAAGACACCGTTGACGTCGACGTCCGTCGTCTCGCCGGTCTTGACGTGCTTGATACGCATGCCGGTGACGCCGGTGTTGTCTCCCAGGACCTCGTCCAGCACCTGGTCCCACGCGATGGTCACCTTGCCCTCGCGTTCCCTCGCGAACAGCTTGTCCTGCAGGATTTTTTCCGCGCGCAGCTCGTTGCGACGATGCACCAGCGTCACGTGCGAGGCGATATTGGCGAGGTAAAGCGCCTCCTCGACCGCGGTGTTGCCGCCGCCGATGACGGCAACCTTCTGCTCGCGATAGAAGAACCCGTCGCAGGTGGCGCAGGCCGAAACCCCCTTGCCCTTGAACGCCTCTTCGGATTCCAGACCCAGATACATCGCGGATGCGCCGGTGGCGACAATCAGGGCATCGCAGGTGTAGACGGCGCTGTCACCCTCGAGACGGAACGGGCGCGTCTTGAGATCCGCGGTGTGGATCTGGTCGAAGACGATCTCGGTGTCGTAGCGTTGCGCATGCTTCAGCATGCGTTCCATGAGTTGCGGACCCTGCAGCCCTTCCACGTCCCCCGGCCAGTTGTCCACGTCCGTAGTGGTCATCAGTTGTCCTCCCTGCTCCACGCCGGTGACGAGGGCGGGCCGCAAATTGGCGCGTGCCGCGTAGATCGCCGCCGAGTATCCCGCGGGCCCCGACCCGATGATCAACACGCGACTGTGCCTGGTTTCGCTCATGTATAATTCTCCGAGTTCGTGGATTTCCGCCGTAAAAAGATAAGGCGATTGCCGGAAATTTACGTACCAGATTGCGCAGGATTTTCGTTCGTCTGCAAGGCGCGGGAACGGACGCATAGTCGAACTATGCAACCGTTTCCGCAACGCCGAAGACGGGCGAAAAGACAAGCAGGCTGGTATGTCAATTTCCAGAAATCGCCTAAGGGGTCCCGCTCGAACCCCCTTCGGCGTAACAAGCCTGGTTGCGCACCCCGCGCGACGGTCTGGCGATGCATGTTACGAAAGGGGCGGGAGGCGGTAAAGAGGCCCGGGAAATCACAGCTTAGGCGATTGCCGGAAAATGACATACCGGATTGCGCAGGATTATCGTTCGTCTTCAAGACGCGGTAACGGGCGCATAGTCGTTCTATGCAACCGTTGCCGCAACGCCGAAGACGGACGAAAAGACAAGCAAGATGGTATGTCATTTTCCAGAAATCGCCTTATCTCCGGTCCTCAATGACGGGCAACCAGGGCGCATGTCTGCGACAGGGAAGTCGGAAGGTGCGCGGCCCCTGTCCGGGAGAGGGGGAGGCGCCCGCAGGCATTCGCGTACAGTTTTCATTATATAAACCTATAATAATCAAAATATTGAATATAATAATTAAGACGTCGACTGAAACAACTCCGGCACAAGTCCATAAGCCGCACGGGCAGCCCGGCGCGGGAGTTCGTCGACGGGAATCCCCCTCCGGCCCGGATTGCGACTGACCATGGCGCAGGCCACACCCAGAAAGTCCAGCGGCGGCAAGGGCCGTGTGAGCATGGCGGGGCACCTGCGCGAAGGGGCCGCGGTGCTGTTCGCCGCGCTCGCGATCTACCTCCTGATGTCCCTGCTGAGCTTCAATCCGCAGGACCCCGGCTGGTCCCACACCGGAGTCAGCCGTTCGGTGACCAATCTCGGCGGGGTCGCCGGGGCGTGGTTCGCCGACGTGTCCTTCTTTCTTCTGGGGTACCTTGCGTACCTCGCCCCCGTGATGGTCGCGTTGAGCGGCTGGCTGGTGGTGCGACGGCAGAGCGAGAGCGGTGGTGTGGACTTTCGTGTCCTCGCCTTGCGCTGGGCGGGCTTTTTCGTGACCGTCGCCGCCGGTTGCGGTCTGGCGACCCTGCATTTCGCATCGGGCGGGTTGCCCATGGGCGCCGGGGGGCTGCTGGGCGAGCTCGGCGGAGAAGGCCTGGTGCCCGCCTTCAGTTTCGTCGGCACGACGCTGCTGCTACTGGCATTTTTTCTTGCAGGCGTGACCCTTTTCACGGGGCTTTCGTGGTTGCGGCTGGCCGATTTGGCGGGCGGCTGGATCATGGCGCTGGGACGGCTTTCGGTAGAGGCCATGCGCGGAATGAAGGAGCGGCATGCCGGCCGCCAGGCGCGCGGCGAGCGCAAGGCCGCGGTCAAGGCCGAGAAGGCGCGGACCCGTAAACGCAAACCCCGGCGTATCGAGCCGAAGCTCAGTGAGGAGGAAAAGCCGTCCTCCCGACAAAGGGTGGAGCAGCAGATCCCGCTTTTCGACGCCCCGGGCGACACCGAACTGCCACCGCTGTCGTTGCTGGACTCGCCGAGGGAATCCGCGGGCGGGTATTCCGATGCGGCGCTCGAGGCGATGTCGCGGCTCGTCGAGTTGAAGCTGCTGGACTTCGGTATCGAGGTGGAGGTGGTGGAGGTACACCCGGGCCCGGTGATCACGCGCTTCGAGATTCAGCCGGCGGCCGGGGTCAAGGCCAGCCGGATCTCGAACCTGTCGAAGGACCTGGCCCGTTCGCTTTCGATCACCAGTGTGCGGGTGGTCGAGGTGATTCCCGGGAAATCCGTGGTCGGCCTCGAGATACCGAACGAGAACCGCGAGATCGTCACGCTTCGCGAGATCCTGGATACCGCGAGGTACGGGGACTCACGTTCCCCGCTGACCCTGGCGCTGGGCAAGGACATCGCCGGTCGCCCCGTGGTAGCGGATCTGGCGCGCATGCCGCACCTGCTGGTCGCGGGTACGACGGGGTCCGGCAAGTCGGTCGCGATCAACGCCATGCTGCTCAGCCTGCTCTACAAGGCGACGCCGGAGCACATCCGTCTCATCCTCATCGACCCCAAGATGCTGGAGTTGAGTGTCTACGAAGGGGTACCCCAGCTGCTGACCCCGGTGGTCACGGACATGAAGGAGGCGGCCAACGCGCTTCGCTGGAGCGTGGCGGAGATGGAGCGGCGCTACAAGCTGATGTCGGTGCTGGGCGTGCGAAACATCACGGGTTACAACAAGAAGGTCAATCAGGCGGCGGCCGCGGGACAGCCGATCCCGGACCCGCTGTACAACCCGGTCGAGGCACTCGACCCCGAGGCGCCGCCGCCGGAACTCGGCACCCTGCCGCTGATCGTCATTGTCGTCGACGAATTCGCCGACATGATGATGGTCGTGGGCAAGAAGGTCGAGGAACTGATCGCACGGCTGGCACAAAAGGCACGGGCCGCGGGCATCCACCTGGTGCTGGCGACGCAACGCCCCTCGGTTGACGTGATTACCGGTCTGATCAAGGCCAACATCCCGACGCGCATCGCCTTTCAGGTCTCGTCCAGGGTGGATTCGCGGACGATCCTGGACCAGATGGGCGCGGAACAATTGCTGGGGCATGGCGACATGCTCTATCTCCCGCCGGGGACGGCACTGCCCGAACGCGTGCACGGGGCCTTCGTGGATGACCACGAGGTGCACCGCGTGGTGAACTTCCTCAAGGGCCTCGGCGAACCCGACTACGTCGATGAGGTCCTGCAGGAACCCCCACTCGGCGGTGGTGACGGTATCCCCGGTCTGGAACCCGTGGACGGCGCAGAGGAAGGCGATCCCCTCTACGATCAGGCGGTCGCCATCGTCACGGAGACGCGCAAGGCATCGATCTCCTATGTCCAGCGGCGCCTGAAGGTGGGTTACAACCGTGCGGCCAGGATGATCGAGGACATGGAACTGGCGGGCGTGGTCAGTCCGGTGCAGGCGAACGGGGGGCGCGAAGTCCTTGCGCCGCCGCCGGTCGGCAACTGATCAGGACGGGACCGTGGAGGAAAATGAAATGAAGGGAAACACGAGGCGTCTGGTTCTGCTTGTGCTGTTCGTGCTGGCGGGCGTACCGTTCGGGGGGGCCTGGGGCGACACCCGTCTCGACCACTTCTTCAACGACGTGAATACGCTCAGGGCGACGTTCTCCCAGGAGGTCCGTGACGAAAAAGGCAAGCTGCTGCAGAAGTCTTCGGGTGACGTCGTGCTGATGCGCCCCGGTCGCTTCCGCTGGGAATATCGTGAGCCCTTTCCGCAGCTGATACTCGCCGACGGAGACAGGCTCTGGCTCTACGACGAAGAACTCGAACAGGTGACCGTCAAGCCGCAGGACGAGGCCCTGGGAGCGGCGCCGATCGCGTTGCTCGATCAGCGCGGCACGCTGGAGGAGCAGTTCCGGATCAGCAGCGCCGGTCAGCGGGACGGACTCGAGTGGGTCGTCATGGTGCCGAAGGTCCAGGATACCGAGTTTCTGCGTGTCGAGTTCGGCCTGGACGACGCGGGGATACGACGGATGAAGCTCCTCGACCAGTTCGGGCAGACAACCACCATCGAGTTCAGCGAGCTGCGCACCAACTCGCCCCTCTCCCGGTCGATGTTCCGCTTCGATGTCCCCGAAGGCGTGGACGTCATCGGTGTTGTCGATTGAGCGGACCCTGTCCCGTGAGGCGGTCGGCCGCAACGAGAACATTGCTGATCGCGGCAACTTTCCTGACGCCGCAGGGCTGGACACGGTCGGCGGAAACGCCCGGTTTCGAAGGGCGTGACGCGCGCTGTCTGCTGGTGTCCTCTTACCATCCGGGCAACGAGTGGGGAGACGGTATCGCGGGCGGACTGAAAGAAGCGCTCGGCAACCGGTGCGTGTTGCGGACGTTCTACATGGATTCCAAGCGTAACCGGGAGCCGGAGGCCATTGCCGGGGCGGCCCTTCAGGCACGGGACCTGATCGACCAGTGGAAGCCCGACATTGTCATCACCTCGGACGACAATGCCGCCCGATACCTGGTGATGCCATGGCTGCGGGACGTGGCGCTGCCGGTGGTTTTCTGTGGCATCAACTGGACCGTGGAGGAGTACGGCTTTCCCTACCCGAACGTGACGGGGATGGTGGAGGTCGCGCCGGTCGCGCCCTTGCTGGACCTGGTGCGCCAGCTCCGACCCGCGGCGGCTGCGGCGATGTATATCGGCGCGGATACCTTTACCGAAGGCAAGAATCTCGAACGCACCCGGGAGGTGGCGCGGGAAAAGGGGTTCGAACTGAACCATGCGCTGGTGTCCACGACGGCGCAGTGGATCGAGGCATACCAGCGGGCCCAGGACTTCGACGTCGTCATGCTCGGCAATCGATCCGGGATCGACGACTGGGATACCGAAGCGATACGCGAGGCCCTGCTGCGCGATACGCGCCGCATCAGTGTCACCAACTACCGAACGATGACGCCTTACGCGATGATCGGTTACACCAAAATTCCGCAAGAGCAGGGCGCGTGGGCGGGAAAACTCGCCGTCGAGATACTCGACGGGGGCGATCCTTCCGATTACCCGATCGTGGCGAATCGGCAGTGGGACATCTGGATCAACCTGCGTCTGCTGACCGTCGGGCACATTCACCTGCCGTTCCGTCTCATCCACAAGGCCAAATGGGTACATAAAATTGGGCGATAGGTTCCGCATGACCGTGTTCACGCCGGGGGAGCGTCTGGTTCTCGGCGGGCTCGTCGCGACGGCGCTGGTCGCCGCGCTGGCGTTTTCACTGGTTTTCGAGAACCACCGGCTACTCGAACGATTCCGCGCGGACACGCAGCGGATCGCCGATCGGTTCAGTACCCAGCTCGACAGCGAGGAGGCCCTGCTTACCGCGATGTCCGGCCTGGCCCATGCCGGACGCCCGGAACTGCCCCAGAATTTCACACTGTTCACGGAGGACGTGCTGGGGAAGTATCCGTTCATCCGTTCGGTACGCTATCTGGCGAAAATCCTCCGTTCCGAGCGTGACGCGTTCGAACAGACCATGCGCAAGAGCGGCTATCCGCAGTTTCGCATTTCGACCCTCTCCGCTAACGGGGAGCGGATGCCGGCGGGGAACCGCCCGGTCTACTACCCGGTGGTGATCGTCGAACCCATGGAGCCGGGGACGGCGCGGTATCTGGGGCTGGACGCATCGAGCAGCGACGGCATGTGCGGCGCGATCGCGCTGGCGGTGCAGAGCGGCGAAAGCGTGGCGGCCGAGGCGATGGATCCGGGGGGCGACGCGCCGCGCTATACGCTTCTGAAGGCCGTGTACAAGGGCCGAGTGCCTCCCGAGGCCGGTGACCGCGGCACGCACTCGGCGGGACTCGTGGTCATGGATATCGACATGACCTACCTGCACAACGTCGTCGAGACGCTTTATCCCAAAATCGGAGTGCGTCTGGAAATGGACGTTGCGGGCGCCTCTGCGGGTCCGGTCACTGTGATGGAGCGCAAGGCCCCGCGGCGCCAGGCGGGCGCCCTGCTGCCCGTGATGCAACGGACCTACGCGTTTCCGACACACCATGCGGTGTTCAGGTTGTCTTTCACCGAGACACCCGCATTGGCTGATTTCAACCTCGTCATCGTGCTGCTGCCTATCCTCTCCACGGCGCTGCTGGCCGGGGTGGTGGTGTTCGCATTGCGCGAGCGCAGGATCGTGCAGATCCAGGAGCGGCGGGCGCGCGACACCGTGTTTGCCGAGAAAGAACGCGCGGAGGTCACCCTGCACTCGATCGGCGACGCGGTGGTCCGGACCAATATGGACGGCAACATCGAGTACCTGAATCCGACGGCGGAGAAGCTGACCGGGTACGGCCGGGCCGAGGCCGTGGGGCGTCCGGTTGCCTCGGTGGTCAACGTCGGGAACAAGAAGAGTGGATTCGAGACCGGAGTCTTCCTGGCGGCCGGTGCGATGGACAGCATGGAGGCCGATGGCGACGGACAGAAACTTGTCCGACGCGACGGCACGATCGTGTCGATCGACGAATCGGTTGCCCCGGTGCAGGACGCCAACGGCGACATCATCGGTATCGTGTTCGTGCTGCGTGACGTGGGCGTCGAGCGGCAGCTCACCGAAAAGCTGCGCTACCAGGCGAGTCACGATGCACTCACCGGGCTGATCAACCGGCAGGAGTTCGAGCGACTGCTGGAACTCGCGCTCGAGGATGCGCGCCGGGTCAATGCCTCGCACGCGTTGCTGGTCATGGACCTCGATCAGTTCAAGGTGGTCAATGACACCAGCGGCCACATCGCCGGCGACCAGCTGCTGAAACAACTCTCCAGTCTCCTGGAACACACCGTGCGCAATTCCGACGTCGTGGCGCGCCTCGGGGGTGACGAGTTCGGCGTGCTGCTCAGGGACTGCTCGATCGAGACCGCGAGGCGAATCGCCGACAAACTGCGTCAGGAGGTAGGGTCGTTCCGTTTTTCGTGGAAGGAAAAGATCTTCGATGTCAGTGTGAGTATCGGTGTGGTCGCCATGGACGCCACCACCGCCAACCTGACCGAGCTTTTCAGCGCAGCGGATTCGGCGTGCTATATCGCCAAGGACATGGGGCGCAACGCGGTCCACGTGTCGAGCCCGGACGACGCCGCCATCACGCATCGCCACAAGGAGATGCAGTGGGTCCAGCGGCTCAAGATGGCGCTGCGGGAGGACCGCCTGGTGCTCTATTGCCAGCAGATCCAGAACCTGGACTCCAGCTGTTACCCGGGCAGGATCGTCGAGTTCCTCCTCAGGATGAAGACGACCGAAGGGGAGATAGTGTCGCCCATGTCTTTCCTGCCGGCGGCAGTGCGCTACAACATGATCGTGGAAATCGACCGCTGGGTGGCGAGTCACGTCATGTCGACGGTCGCGGAGATCCTGTCATCCGGGGACGACGATGCCGGCGGCGACAGGCTCTACGCAATGAACCTTTCGGGACAGTTTCTGGGCGACCCCGCGAGCAAGTCGTTTCTCGTGTCCGAGATCGAGCGGACGGGAGTCGACGGGTCCCGGCTGTGTTTCGAGGTCACCGAGTCGTCCGCGATCTCCAATCTGGCGGAGGCGCTCGAGCTGATGCGTGCCCTCAAGTCATTGGGCTGCCGGTTCGCCCTCGACGACTTCGGTTCCGGCATCAGCTCCTTCGGTTACCTGAAGCAGCTGCCCGTGGATTTTCTCAAGATCGACGGGGAGTTCGTTCGCGATATGCTCGTGGACCCCATCGACAGGTCGATGGTCGAGGCGATCAACAAGGTGGGTCATTCGCTGGAGATTTGCACGATTGCCGAGTTCGTCGAGGACGCCGAGACCCTGGAGATGCTGGGCGCGATGGGTGTCGACTTCGCGCAGGGATATTTTATCGGACTGCCCGCGCCGGTCTCGGAGTATTTGCAGGCAGTGGACAAGGGCGAGTCGACGTGACACCGATGCGGGATGCGGACGCGCCGGGCGACGCTTCGGGCAGGCCGCTCGCCGACCGCATGCGGCCGCGAACACTGGATACATTTGCCGGCCAGCGCCATCTGCTGGGCGAGGGACGATCGCTGCGCCGTGCGATCGTTGCCTGCAGGCTGCACTCGATGGTCTTCTGGGGGCCGCCCGGGAGCGGCAAGACGACGCTGGCGCGCATCATCGCCGGTCAGTGTCATGCGAGGTTCGAGACACTGTCCGCCGTAACCTCGGGGGTGCGCGACATCCGCGCCGCTGTGTCGGGCGCGCGCGAGAGCCTTAAGACACGGGGTGAGCGCACGGTGCTCTTCGTGGACGAGGCCCACCGGTTCAACAAGGCGCAGCAGGACGCATTCCTTCCCCATATCGAGGACGGCACCGTGATCTTCATGGGCGCGACCACCGAGAACCCGTCGTTCGAATTGAATAACGCCCTGTTGTCGCGCGTCCGTGTCTACACCCTGAAGCCGCTGGGACCCGCGGACATCCGCATTCTGATCGACCGCGCGCTCGCGGACCCCGATCACGGCCTGGGCGCGCAGGGCATCGAGATGGCCCCGGAGCTGCGCGACCGGGTTTCGGTGGCCGCCGATGGAGACGCGCGGCGGGCCTGCAATCTGCTGGAGATCGCGGCGGACCTGGCCACCGAATCGCAGAGCGGGCGCCGGGTGATCGGGGAAGGCGTCGTCGCCGAGGTGGCGCGCGTCGAGGCGCGCCGATTCGACAGGGGTGGAGACATCTTCCACGAACAGATCTCGGCGCTGCACAAATCCGTGCGTGGATCGGACCCCGACGCCGCGCTGTACTGGGTGTGCCGGATGCTGGACGGCGGCTGCGACCCCGCGTACATCGCCAGGCGGCTCACGCGCATCGCCTCGGAGGACATCGGCAATGCGGACCCGCGTGCGCTGAGGCTGGCGCTCGACGCCTGGGAGACCTGGGAACGGCTGGGTTCACCGGAGGGGGAACTGGCGATTGCGCAGGCGGTGATCTACCTGGCGTGCGCGGCCAAGAGCAATGCGGTCTACCGCGCTTTCGGTTCCGCGATGGAGGACGTGCGCGGGTCCGGCAGCCTGGATGTCCCCCTGCATCTGCGCAATGCCCCGACGCGCCTGATGCGCTCGATGGAATACGGCAAGGGCTACCGCGATGCGCACGGGGAACAGGATGCCCTGGCGGCGGGCGAACACTACTTTCCCGAGTCGCTTGGCGACAGGCGATATTACGAACCCGTGCCGCGCGGCCTGGAAAAGCAGATCCAGGAGAAACTCGCCTGGATCCGGGAACGAAACCGTGAGGCGATTGCCGGAAAATGACATACCGGATTGCGCCGGATTATCTTTCGTCATCAAGGCGCGACAACAGGCGCATCGTCGAACGATGTAACGGTTGTCGCAACACAGGGGACGGATGAAAAGACAAGCAGGATGGTATGTCATTTGACAGAAATCGCCTGAAGGTTTCAGCCGGTGTAGAGTAGCTCGCACGACGGGCAGGTTGGACAGGCGCAGCGCAGTCCACCAACGGATTCTCGACTACACCCGTCGCGGACAGGTTTTCACGAGAAAGTGTGCGTCATATTCGTTTCGTGGCAAGGCGCGATGACGCGGAATAGCCATTCTATTGCAAGGAATCGCAACGCCGCCACGGGCCGAAGAGGGCGTACGATTTCCGGGAAAACCTGTTCGTGATGGGTATATTATCTGAAGCTGAAGGAAGACTCACGGAGGCGTTATGACCGATTTGCTCGACCCCATTGTGCTGAATTTTCTCTACGCGATGATGGGCGGGGTCCTGACCCTCGGATTCATGTGGGCGGGATGCAAGCTGTTCAGCCACGTCGTCTCGTTCAAGATCGGTGAGCAGCTTGCCGAGGGCAACGTAGCGGTGGGTCTGATGACCATGGGACTGTTTATCGGCATCGGCACCGCGCTCGGACTGGTGATCGGGTTGGGGCTGAACTGACGTGAAGCGGCTCCTGCCGCTGCTACTCGGAGCGCTCTGCCTCGGCGCGTACGCCTCGGTCAAGGATGTATCGGTCGATTCGGCTCGCTGGACGAATCAGTTCGACCCGCATTTCCGGAAATATGCCAAGCGGTACTTCGGTCCGCATTTCGACTGGCGCTGGTTCAAGGCCCAGGGAATCGCCGAGTCGCGCCTGCGCCCCGAGGCGCGCAGCGCGGTCGGCGCGGTCGGCATCATGCAGATCCTGCCCAGCACCTTCGAGGAGATCAAGGGCGTCAACCCGACGTTCAAGGAGATCAACGAGCCGAAGTGGAATATCGCCGCGGGTATTTTTTACGACAGACATCTGTATCGGAAATGGAAGGGACCGATGCCCGAGAGGGACAGGCTGTTTCTGGCGCTGGCAGGCTACAACGCCGGGTACGGAGGCGTGCTGAAGGCGTACAAACGGACGCGCAAGGAGAATCCCGACTGGCAGGAAATCGAGTCCAGGCTGCCCCGGGAGACACGCAACTACGTCGGGCGCATCAACAAACTCATGCACGGAAAGGGACGCCGGCTGCGGGGTCTGGAAAAATACCTGGCGAACGAGAACTGAGAGGTTCCTGGCGGACTACGCTGCGCTTGCCCACCCTTCCTGAAATTATTGACAGGCTGTTGCATGAACGGGTGGCTGCGGGTAGACCGTAGCTTGCTCGGCCAGTTGACTTGTAATGATTAACAGGTCTCTGTGTAGGGTGGACAAGCGCGGCGCGGTCCACCTATTTGTTCCCGACCTGCGTCTCCAGTAGTGGTGCGTAGATCCAGCCGGTCTGTCGCCGACCGGCGAGTCCGATCTTGACCCACTTCCCGGTCCGGTCGAGTTCGACCAGAGGGGCCCCGCGCCTCAGTGTCGCGACGATGGGGAAACTGGTTCCCGGACCCTTGCGAACGTTTGCTTCGTCACCCTTGACTGCCGCGGGTGACTCGTAAAGTGTCCATTCACGCTCGAGCACGTCCAGCAGCTCGGGCGCAGGGTCACTCATCGTCGTTGCCAGCCGGGCCCGCAGCCACAACCTTGCATCCTCGTGTCCGAGTCGTGCGGCTCGCAGATAATATTCCAGCGCATCGTCCGGCCCGGCGCGTCTCTCCAGTTCGAGCAGCAGGGCCACCTGGTACAGGGCATCACGATTGCCGTTGTTCCCCGAACGCGTCCACCAGTATTTCGCCTTCTCGTCATCGATCGCCAGGCCGTAGCCGTTGTGATACATCCAGCCCAGCAGGTACTGCGCGCGGTCATTGTTTTCCTTTGCGAGCGGGCTGAGTATGCAGTAGGCCTCGGCATAGTTTCCCGAGCGCATGGACTTTCGGGCCTTCTCGTACGCCTTGGCATCGGCGGCACTGGCAGTTGTCGCCGACGATGCCAGCAACAGTGCTACCGCGAGAACGTTAAACGGGAGGCGCATTCAGTCGGTCGGATATTTTTTGAAAGACGATTTCGATTCTCCCTCCCCCAAAGCCGGAGGACTGGAGATCAGGACTTGCCATCCCTCCCCCCTGGCAGGGGGGAGGTCAGGACCCGCCATCCCTCCCCCCTGGCAGGGGGGAGGTCAGGAGGGGGGTTGGGACGCTCCATCGGCACCGTGCCGGTCCGGGACTCCGCCCCCATCCCGACCTTCCCACTCAAAGAGGGAAGACGCTTTCTGTACCCGGACTACGCCGCCTTGGCCGCTGCCGCGGCCCTGCCGGACTCGACCGACGCGCCGCTTTTCGAAAGCACCTCTTCCAGCGCGTTGAGGCAATACAGGACGTTGTCCATGTTGCTCGTGTAGCCCATGAGGCCGATGCGCCAGATATTGCCCGCCAGCGGACCCAGGCCGGCGCCGATCTCCAGGTTGAATTCGTTCAGGAGCGCGGTGCGAACCGCGGCCTCGTCGATCCCTTCGGGCACGGTCACCGCGTTCAATTGCGGCAGACGTGCGCTTTCATCGACCAGATACTCGATGCCCAGGGCCTCCAGCCCCGCCTTGAGTGCGAGATGGTTGGTGCGGTGGCGCGCCCAGGCCTGTTCCAGGCCCTCCTCGCGTAGAATGACCAGGGCCTCGTGCAGGGCATACAGCGCATTGACCGGTGCGGTGTGGTGATAGGCGCGCTTGGCGCCCCCGCCCCAGTAGGACATCACCAGGTTCAGGTCCATGAACCAGCTCTGCACCTTCGACGCGCGACCCTGAATCTTGTCCGTGGCGCGTTCGTTGAAACTCACCGGGGAGATCCCGGGGGGGGCCGAGAGGCACTTCTGGGTGCCGGAATAGATCGCGTCGATCCCCCACTCGTCGACCTTCAGCGGCGTGCCGGCCAGAGAGGTCACGGCATCCACGATGGCCAGGCAGTCGTGCTGATGGGCCAGCGCGGTCAGTGTCCCGGCGTCCGACTGGGCCCCGGTCGAGGTCTCCGCGTGGACGAACGCGACGATGCGGGCATCCGGGTTGGCCTTGAGGGCGTCCTCCATCCGGTTTGGATCGACGGGCCGTCCCCAGTCGTTGTCCACCATGACCGCGGTGCCGCCGCAACGCTCGACGTTTTCCCGCATCCGATCGCCGAACACCCCGTTTCGTGCGACGATGACCTTCTCCCCGGGCTCGACGAGATTGACGAAACAGGTCTCCATGCCGGCCGATCCCGGTGCCGACACCGGTAGCGTCAGCGCGTTCTTCGTCTGGAAGGCGAACTGCAGCAGTTCCTTGACCTCGTCCATCATGCCGACGAAGGCGGGATCCAGGTGTCCGATGGTCGGGCGCGACATGGCGGCCAGCACGCGTGGATCGATGTTCGAGGGACCGGGTCCCATCAGGACGCGTTCGGGGGGGGAGAAGGACGTGATTCCCATATCTGGCGAGGCTCCGTAGAATGACAGCGAAGCGCCGAAGTATAGGCGAAACGGGGTGGTCAACCAAGCGGATGCCCGTCGATCATCCGAGGTAAAACCCCGGTTTTTTCATGCCTTTTTCATCACAACACAGGAGTTCCCAAACGTGGACAAGATACAACTCTCCGGCGAACTGGCGTCCGCACTGCAAAAGGTTCTCGCGGAGAACGACGACCGCGCAAGAGACTCTTTCATCGCAGTGCAGTATCTCGCCGCCGTGGTCGGCTTCATGGTGGGCCGGGAACAGATATCGAGCGCGCGCAAGCTGGAGGTCCACGACGAACTGAGTGCGCTGATGAAGCATGTGCTGGAAGACGTCGACGGCTCCATGCAGCGCCAGCAGCCCCAGACGCCCCGGGGCGACGCCTTCGGGATCTGGAGGCCGGGCGAGGGGGGGGCGGCGTAGCTACGGGAACTGAATTGATCAGGCGCCTGATACGTTCCAGACGAAGACTTGCCCGGCACCCCCTCCCGTCCGGTTTCCCTCAAGCCGGAGTTTTCGGACGGAATATTGCAGGGACGACCCGGGGAAGGAGCGTTTCGAGTGGATCCAGATAAACCCGGAATCGAAGGAAAGCGTCGGCACACCCCGGTCCTTCCCCTGGCCGGTTACCGGTTGTCCTTCGAGGCGCGGGAACCCGTGGGATTGCCGGAGTATGCGGGTTCCGCGTGGCGCGGAATCTTCGGGCACGCCTTGAAGCGGACGGTCTGCGTGACGCGCGAGAAAGACTGCGTGGCGTGCCTGCTCTACCGGTCCTGCGCCTATCCCTGGGTGTTCGAGACGCCGCCCCCGGAAGACAGCGCGCGCATGCGCCGGTACAGGGCGGCGCCGCATCCCTACGTGTTGATACCGGAAAATCGTACCCGGCGGACCGTCCCGACGGGTGGAACGTTCGATCTCGGCATGAACCTGTTCGGCAGGGGAAACGAGTATTTTCCCTATATCGTGCAATCGTTCCGGGTCGCGGGCGAGGGAGGCATCGGTCGGGGCAAGGGCCGCTTTGCATTGAAGGCGGTAAGGCAAACCGCGCTGGCACGGGGCGGGGAGACCGTCAACTGGCGGGAGGGCGAAACGCTTTCGCGGAAGGAACCGGAGCGCCCCGCCGTGCCGGCGGTACCCGACACGGTACGGCTGGTCTTCGAGACGCCGCTGCGTGTCCGCAGCGCAGATCACCTCGTCGGGCCGGGCGAGTTCGCGTTCCATCATCTCTTCCGAAACCTGTTGCGGCGAATCTCGAGCCTGATGTTCTTTCACGGCGGCACGCCCCTGGACGTCGATTTCGCCGCGCTGGTCGGGGAGGCGACGACCGTCGCATGCGCCTCCCGCGAGCTGCGATGGTGCGAGTGGACCCGCTGGTCCTCGCGCCAGAAGACCACCATGCAGATGGGCGGTCTGGTCGGAGAGATATCCCTGGCGGGGAGTACTGTCGGTCCTTTCTGGCCATACCTCTGGCTTGGCCAGTGGACCCATGCCGGCAAGGGCGCGACGATGGGGCTGGGACGATACCGAATCGAGACGCCGGACGTGATTCCGGCGGCTGGCGTGGGTAGCGAACCGGGAAGTGCAACGGGCTGAAACGATGGACGAAGGTGCATTGGTGAAAAGCATACTGTTTCTCACGGTTGGTGGTAGCCACCAACCGATTATCAGGTCGCTGGAACAGCGCAAGCCCGACCTCGCGGTATTCGTTTGCTCGGGCAGGGACATGGCGACCGGCGCGAAGGGTTCCCGCGAACAGATCGAAGGGAACGGCAGCGTGATCAGCAGCGAGCGCGGCAAGACGCCGGACCTTCCGAACATCCCCGCGCAGGCCGGTCTCGTGGAAGGCGCGTACGAGGTCCTGGAGGTGCGGGCGGACAATCTCGACGATATCTACGTCAGGGTGACGGCACGGATCGGAGAACTGCGGGCGCATTTTCCGGACGCGGCATATGCGGCGGACTACACCGGCGGGACCAAGAGCATGTCGGCCGGGCTGGTCGCCGCGGCGCTCGACGCGGGGGTGACTCTGCTCGCGGTCATCGGGGCACGCGACAACCTCGAAAAGGTGGTCGACGGGACGGAAGACACGACCGGGATGAGCGTGGAGCGGATCCGGTTCGAGCGGGACCTGGCCCCGGCGAAGGCGACCTGGGACCGTTACGCCTACGACGAGGCGGAAGAGCTCATCGGCGCGATCCCCTCGCCAAGCGACGAGACGCTTCGCGTTCGGCGAAACCTGGGACGCGACCTCAGTCGCGCCCTGGCCGCCTGGGACCGTTTCGATCATGCGAGCGCCTTGTCGGGCCTCAAGACATACAGGCAGCGCATCGGGAAGCGGCTCGGACTTCATCTCAAGGCGCTGGAGATGATCGGCGGCAAGGACGAGAACAAGAGTGAGGCGCTGAAGATCAACGACCTCTGGCTCAACGCGCAACGCCGCGCCGCGCAGGGCCGGTACGACGACGCGGTCGCGCGGCTCTACCGGATGCTGGAGTGGACCGCGCAGTGGCAGTTGCGTGTGCATTGCGGTGTGGAAACCTCGAATATCCCGGAGGAAAAGGTCCCGAGGGGCATGGAGATTCCGCCGAATCGCGAAGGAAAGCGGCAGGCCGGCCTGTTTCAGGCATGGCAGATAATCGGGCTCGCCCTCGACAACGCCGCCGCCGGGTTCGCGCGGGAGCAGGACAGCGCCATGCAGAACCACCTGAAGCTGCGCAACGGCTCGATACTGGCCCACGGCTTCACGCCGATCGGAGAGAGCGACTGGACCGCCATGGCCGACTGGATCGGCGAATCGTTTCGCCCCGTATTCACCGGGCTTGCCAGCAACGACGCGGGGTTGAGATTCGACCTCGACGCGATCCAGCTGCCCCGGGAGTTTCCCGACTGAGTTCGTAGGGTGGAGGGGGTCCCGTAGGTAGGGTTAGGCGCGCCACGAAACCTTGCAATGCCGCACACGCTGCCGCACCGTAACCCGACGGGCCGAGGGTGCATTTGTCGTGTTACGCTACCGCTAACACGACCTACATAATCGGGTTCCCGCGGTCCCGGTGGGAACCCATACACGGGCCTGTTCAGGCCTTGACCTTCCTGCACAACTTGCCGCACCTGAGTTTGCAGGGTGGACGGAGCCATGCGCAGTCCACCATGTCGGGGTCGCGGCGATTTGCCGGGATGGTCCGCGCTTCACTTGTCCACCCTGGGCGGCGATATGACTTGATCGCTCCCACGCCCCGCGGCGCCTTTCTCCCGCCGCAAGCTTGCAGCCCCGGCATTTCGTGTCTCCCCCGGCCAGAATGGCGTTATGGCGAAACGCGGACTCTATCTTGCGGCCTACGACGTGGCCAGCCCCCGAAGGCTGCGATGCGCGCTGGCCGTGGTGAAGGACTTCTCGACCGGTGGCCAGAAATCGGTCTACGAGTGCTTTCTCACCGACGCCGAGCGCGCGGAACTGCTGGAACGGATCCGCAATGTGATCGACGAGGACGAAGACCGGTTCATGTTGCTGCGGCTCGATCCCCGCTCACGCGTGCGGGTACTGGGGATCGCGGTCCGCCCCGCCGACCCGGAGTACTTCTTCGTGGGCTGATTCGCCCGAGGGCCGTGGCGCCGCCGATGATGTAGATGCTGTATGCAAGGACAGTGCAGGAGGATTCGATGATGGGCACATTGTTGATCGACAGGAAAAACGTGGAACTTCGCAAGGAAGGCGCGCACGTACTCGTTTACGAGAGTGGCGAACGCACCGGTAGCGTGCCGATCCGCCAGATCGACCGTGTCGTCATCCATGGCCGCGTGTTGCTCGACACCTCGCTGCTCGGGGCCCTGGCCGGAGCAGGGATCGGCCTGGTGGCGCTCAACCAGCGCAAACCCGCGAACACGGCGCACGTTCAGGGCAACGCCGGTAACGATGTGCGCCGTCGCGTCGGCCAGTACCGGCTCGCGCTGGACGAGTCATGGAAGGCGCGGACGGCGGACCTCGCCGTCCGGATGAAGGTCCGCGGCCAGCGCAGGTTGCTTGCGCGCGCCAGGAAGACCAGGCCCGACCAGCGTCTCGAACTGACGAAGGCGTTGCGCGAGATCGAACTCAGGCTGGCTGCTCTCGCGGAAACCGGGATTTCCCGGGACACGATCAGGGGCATCGAAGGGGCGGCCGCCGCATCCTATTTTCGCGGGTACTCGTCGCTGTTCCCGGGGTCCCTGAACTTCACCGGCAGAAACCGGAGACCCCCCCGGGACCCCGTCAACGCCTGTCTGTCGCTCGGTTACACCCTGCTGCATTCAGAGGCGGTGATGGCGCTGCACGGCGCCGGGCTGGACCCGATGCTCGGCTTCTATCACGACCCTGCATTCGGCCGCGAATCGCTGGCCTCCGACGTCATCGAGCCCCTGCGCCCGGTCGTGGACGCCTGGGTCTGGTCCCTGTTCAGGGACCGTGAACTGCGTGGCGACCACTTCCGCGCGGACGGCGACGCCTGTCTGCTCGGCAAGCAGGGGCGAACCGTGTTCTACGCGCGCTGGCAGGGGCCGGCCGGCGGACTGCGCCACCGGCTGCGGGCGATCGCGAGGTGGCTGGCGCGAAGGATCGAGGCCGCGGGAGGGCCGTAAAATGACTGAGGAGACCGTGACACCGCGCACCCTGTATCTGAGCGGCGATGCCGGGACGATCGTCATGCGGGACGGCCCGGCGCTGAAGGTCCGCCGGCCGGGCGTCGCCGAGCGGAATTTTCCGCTGCGCCGGCTGCTGCGCGTGATGGTGTCCGGTCAGGTACGCTGGGACACAAGCGCGCTGATGGCTTGCGCGGACGCGCGGGTGCCGGTGAGCTTCGTCCGGGCGGACGGCACGGTCCGGGCCAGGCTGGCCAACGGCAGCGGCGGACGGCGGGGGCTGCTCGATCTGAACGGTACGCTGCGAATCTTCCTCGACGAAAATGAGCGTGTCCGGATCTACCGGGACTGGATCGACGCCTGCGCGCGCAACGAGCGCTTGCGACTGGTCTACGAGGCGCAGCGCGGTGCCTGGCCGACGCAACCTCAGGTGCTCCGTCGCCTGCTGTTCAATCGTGTGAAGGACCAGGCGAGGGCGAACGACGTGCGGCGGTTCGACCGCAACTTTCGCGCGTTGCTTGCCGATCTCGTGCAGGACCGGCTCGGGGGTCTCGGTGTGGATACCGAATTGCCGGTGCTCGCGGTGAACGAAATCGACCTGGTCCGGGACTTCGCCGGCATCCTCGAATGGGGCGAGTCCAATGCGAAGCTGAAATTCATCAAGCGCGAATATGCCGCCGCGCGGCGTCGCGGTTTCCGGCATCCGGAACTCGACTGGCGAGCGGCGGTTCACTGTTTCGAGTCCCGCGAGCGCGATATCTCGGACCGTTTCGATGCGCTGTTCAGGCGCTTCCATCAGTACATGCTGGAGACCGTCTAGCGATGCCCGACAGCCAGCGAAGATTGCACCTCGTGTGCTACGACATCGCGAACCCGCGCCGCCTGGTGCGCGTGCATCGCTGTCTGCTCGACTGGGCGTTTCCCGTGCAGTATTCGGTGTTCATCGGCAACTTCAACCGGGTCGAGCGCGACACACTGGAATCCGAGCTGGAGGGCCTGATCCATTCCTCTCGGGACGACGTGCGAATCTATCCGCTACCGATGAACCCGAGAGTCCTGGGCTACGGCCGGTCGTGGTTTCCCGATGGCGTTCGGGTCGTATGGAACGGGAAGGATCTGCTCGACCTGCGCGAAGCGGCACGCGGGGAGCGGGAACCGGTCCGGGCGTGATCGCCGATCGCAAGCTTGCGGTATCGTCGGACCCGGACCGCTTGTGGGATCCTTCTTCCGCCGGGGCTGGCAAGGCGTCTCGCGATCCAGGGATGGTTCCGTGCAACGCGGAAACGTCGCGGCGCCTTGTCCCCCGGTATTTCTTCAGGCTATTAAGAAATGGAATCATGGGAAAAAAGCAAGAAGAACCCGGGCGTTGCATTCTGCTGGCCGTCACGGGCCTGTCGCCGCAAATCGTCACCGAGACGCTCTACGCGCTCGTCGTACGAAAGGGCGCCGCGCACGTGCCCACGGAGGTCCGGCTGGTCACGACAGCGGAAGGCGCGGACCGGGCCAGGCTGAACCTGCTGCACGCCGAGACCGGTTGGTTCCACCGCTTCCGCCGGGACTACGATGTACCCGACATCCATTTCGACGAGGATTGTATCGAGACCCTTGCCGACGGGCGCGGCAGGCCGTTGCACGACATCCGCACGCCCTCGGACAACCGGCACGCGGCGGACGCACTGACCCGCGCCGTGCGGGATCTCACCTCCGATCCCGATTGTACGCTGCACGTTTCGATCGCGGGCGGGCGCAAGACGCTGGGATACTATGCCGGCTATGCGCTTTCGCTGTTCGGCCGGCCCCGGGACCGCTTGTCACACGTCCTGGTTTCCGCGCCGTTCGAGTCGCATCCGGATTTCTACTATCCGACGCCGGAGAGCCGCGTGATCCACACCCCGCCGCCCGAACGCCGTCCGCTCGACACGCGCGAGGCGCAGGTCACGCTCGCGGAGATCCCCTTCGTTCGCCTGCGCGAAGGCCTGCCGAGGCGACTGTTGAAAGGCCAGGCCACGTTCAGCGACACGGTCGCTGCGGCGCAGCGGGCGATGCAGCCGCCCTCGTTGGAGATCGACCCGGGAACCCGCCGGATCGTTGCCGGAGAGGAGACGGTGGCGCTCTCGCCGGCGGATTTCGCCTTCTACGTCTGGATGGCGCACCGAAGGGCGACCGGGAAGCAGCCAGTGCACTGGGGAGATGCCGGCATCGGGGAAGAGTACCTGGCCGAGTATGCGGCAGTGGTCGGCGAATACAGCGGGGACTACGAGCGCGCCGAGGCCGCGCTCAGGAACGAGATCCTCAAGGACTGGTTCGAGCAGCGCAAATCGAGGACGAACACAGCGATCCGCAGCGCGCTGGGCGAGCAACTGGCGCATGCCTATCTCATTACCGGCAGTGGGCAACGGCCCACGACGCGATTCGGTCTCGCTCTCCCGCCGGAGGCGATTCTGTTCTCGGGGCCTAAATCCGAATAAACCAGTCGGGAAACCGTCAGTGGCGGTCAACTCCGCCGTTCCGACCTTTGACGCAATTGTCCGGCCTCGACCGATTCTTGCCAATCCGGACAAACCGGCCCGGCCGCCGGGAGCGCATTGCTGTTTTCCGGCCACGCCTGTCTCCCCGTCATCCATCCGCGGCCCCGGCATTTCGCGTTGAAATGGCCCGCGAAAGGGCCTAGTCTGAAAGAGTCAAACACGATTCCGGCGAAAAATGTACGGTCAACATTCAGCACCGGCGGATTTCCGTCAACCCCCTCGGCAACTTGCTGATATCAATCGTATTTTATTGCCGGACGGTTTGAATCCGAGACCTGATAAAGAAGGGATTAAGACGCTCTTTACGGGTCAGGCGGACAGTGAGCAATTTGTTTGAATCCGAGACCTGATAAAGAAGGGATTAAGACTTTCTCCGGGTTTCGGGTTTCGGGAAGGGAGCGTTTGAATCCGAGACCTGATAAAGAAGGGATTAAGACCTCGCTAGATAGTGCCTTCCAGTTCTCCTTGGGTTTGAATCCGAGACCTGATAAAGAAGGGATTAAGACCCGTATCCCTCCCCGAGTTCACGGCGACCGGCGGTTTGAATCCGAGACCTGATAAAGAAGGGATTAAGACCTTGACGGTCCGCACGACCCATTCGTTCTCCTCAGTTTGAATCCGAGACCTGATAAAGAAGGGATTAAGACTGTAGATTTCCACCATGTCCCGGTCATCACGGTGTTTGAATCCGAGACCTGATAAAGAAAGGGCTATTGTGGGTGCAGCGAGC
>JAYENI010000162.1:0-9005 GCA_034722015.1 Pseudomonadota bacterium | reverse complement strand
TGTCTTTTCGTCCGTCTTCGGCGTTGCGGCAACGGTTGCATAGAACGACTATGCGCCCGTTACCGCGCCTTGAAGACGAACGATAATCCTGCGCAATCTGGTATGTCATTTTCCGGCAATCGCCTTACAACCGGACTCGATTTCTGCCTGCGTTTCACTACGACCGCACACCCTGTCTCTGCCGCACACGGCGCATGTATCGATCTCGATGCCGGGCGAGCACTTGAAACATTGAAATCGGGCAGTCGCCCGGTGCTTGGCAGACGTCGGGTATTGCAATTGTCGATCTGAAATTCCCTGAACCGGACCGATATTGTGCTGTCTACGGACTGTCTTGACCCAACATCGTGTGAGGCGTAGGTTGGATCCGAAAAAGGTGCCGGGATGCATCGGGTCAGGCATCGGCCCGGGGAGGAACACCTCATGAGACGATGGTCGGGATTCATTGCAGCCGTGGCCCTGGCGCTTTTGTTGTTGTCGGGTTCTGCGGGATGGGGAAAGTCCGGGGGACTTCGGCTGAAAAAGGTCGAGATCGTCGATGCGCAGGGCTTCGAACGGCCCATGACGGCCCTGACGCTCCTGATTCCGACGGACTGGCAGGCGCAAGGGGGCGTCAGATGGAACGCGGCCGCGATTTGCCAGACCGATGGGACGCGTGTGGAGTGGACCGCGACCGGTCCCGGCGGGTTCAAGGCCATGGAAATCATCCCGGCTGCGGCCTGGCAATGGAACAACGCCTCTCTGGGCGCCGGGCAACCGGGCGGGTGTCCCTTTCTGGAGGTATCCAGCGCACGTGAATTTCTGGAGTTTCTCGTCTCGCAACGACGCCCCGGCGCGTTGGTGCTCGATTACCGGGAGCGGCCTGACCTGACCGCCGAACTGAAAAGCTACAATCAGACCACACCGATGCCGATGGGCGACATGCAGAGCTTGACCGAGGCCGGCGAGGCGCTGATCGGCTACAGCTACCAGGGGCGCAGTATCCGGGAGTCGATCCAGGTCATCGTATTCCTTAACCGTACCCGCATGTCCGCTATGTATGGCGGCGCCCCGACCGAGTTTCTGAGCGGTGTGTCTTTACCCGCCTTCGCCATGCGTGCGCCCGACGGCGAACTCGACTTCACACTGATGAACACCGTGCAGCGTTCGATGAAACTCGATCCCGCCTGGTCGCAACGCATCAATGCGCACAACCGGAAGATCTCGGGAATACAGGCCAAGGGGATTGCCGACCGGGCCGCCATAACCTCGAAGGCCAACGCCGAGATCAGCCAGATCATCAGGGACGGTGAGGAATACCGGCAGAGCGTGATGGACAAGTCCCACGAAAAGTGGTCCCGTGTGATACGCGAGGTAGAGGTATACGACGATCCACTGGAGGGCCGCGTAGAATTGCCCAATACCTACGAACGTGCATGGCGGCTCGACGACGGGAGTTACTGGATGAGCGACGATGCCAACTTTGATCCATACCGGGATCTGGGACTCAACGGAACGGAACTCAATCGCAGCGAATAATTCGTAAGGGAGTGTATGAAAATGAAAAGGACCATCTGTCTTGTCGCGCTGTCCGAAGGTATTCTCTTCGCCGCCGCAAATGCACAACAGAGCTTTCCGGAATTGCAGACACAGCTGCCGGGTTACGGACAGCAGGGCGCCGGAAACACTCAGCAACAGCCCTCGTATCAACAGACGCAGCCCGGTTACGGACAGCAGCCTGGATACGCTCAACAGCCGGCGTACGGGCAGCAGCCAGGATCCAGTCAGCCGTCGGGGTACGGTCAGCCGTCGGGGTATGGGCAACAGCCTGGCACCAGTCAGCAATCGGGGTATGGCCGGCAGCCGGGATCCGGGGGTCAAACCGGGTATGGTCAGCCGTCAGGGTTCGGACAGCAACCCGGTTTCAGTCAGCCGGGCCCTGCGGCGGGAACGGACCTCGACTCCCTTGCCCAGATGGAGCGTCAGGACTTTGGTGTCCCGCCACAGAAAGAACTGCGTACCGGTTCGATGCACGGCCCTACGCCGATCCAGATTCCCGGCGGTCAGGTGATTACCACCAAGGGTGTCAACGAGCTGATGCAAAACCCGCAACTCAAGGCGGTCGTGTTCGATGTGCTCGGCGCCCAGAGCAGGCTTCCGAACGCCGTACCGGCGGTCGCGGCTTCCCAGGGGGGCAGCTTCGGTGACCAGACGCAGAAACAGCTCGGTGACTATCTCCAGCAGGTCACCGGCGGAAACCGCGAGGCGCCACTGGTCTTCTACTGCCAGAGCACGTACTGCTGGATGTCCTACAATGCGGCGTTGCGGGCCATCAACCTGGGTTATACCAACGTCCTGTGGTACCGCGGTGGTCTGGAAGCCTGGCAGCAGGCCGGACTGCAGACCCAACCTCAGCAGTCGGGATTCGGGCAGTAAGGCTTTTCCGCAGTAGAACTTCCATTCCCGGACAGGCTTCCGGACGACGCCTGTTGACCTTCGTTTTTGTTCCGGGGCAGTAGCCCCGTCCACCATTATTTTCTTCTCGGGAGTTTCTGAAATGTTCACCGCACTGTTCTATATCTGCATCGGCATCATCATCGGCTGGAACCTGCCCCAGCCACAATGGGCCAGGGACGTCCAGGAAAAGGTCATGGCCAGCCTCAGGGAACTCGGTAACAAGTCCGGCGGCAGGGACAGTCACTGAATCATGGTTACCTATCTTTATTGGGGGCTGGTCCTCGGCCTGGCCGTCGCCGTGGTGTTTCTCGTCGGTTTCAAACTGGACAACTGGATCGCAGCGGCGATAGGGGCGGCGGTGATCATCATCGTGGGATGGGCGGCGTTTACGTTCCACTTCCAGCAGATTTTCGTCAAACAATGGGGCGGGGTGATGTCCGTCACCGTGCCGAACGGACAGCACCACATCACCGCGACGTGGAAGGACAACAATCTGTGGGTCGAGAATTACGATCCGGCGACCAATACCTGTATCTTTACCGAGTATTCCAAGGGGAGCATGCTGCAGGGCCGGGTGAAGATAAAGAACTGCAGCCCTCTGGGGGCGCGGTAATGGGTGAGCGAATCCGGTCCGGTCCACCGTCACCCCCGACTGCACGCGAATGAACCCTGATCCGAACGAGGCGGCGGGCCGGTTGATCCTGCCCGAAATACCGCTGGCGGACTGGCGCGAGAGCCGCGACACGGTCCATCGGTATGCAAGGCTCGCGGGGAGCCTGCGTGCGGAACTGACGCCGAGGCAGAAGCACTGGTGGCATGTGACCCTGCACGCCGCGGCGGCCGGTCTGACGACGACGCCGATACCGACAGGGGACCGGACACTGGAGCTGATGCTCGATCTGACCCGACACCGGATGCTGATCAGCACCAGTGCCGGCGAGAGGGAGGCCCTGCCGCTGGAGGGTCAATCCGTCGCGGGAGTGTATCGGGACCTGCTGGAACGCCTGGCGGAGCTGGATATCTATCCGCGTTTCGATGGCGGCCCGTTCGCCGTTGACACCCCCGCGACCTACGACGCCGCGGCGGTCATGCGGTACTGGCGCGCACTGGCTTGGATCGACGGCGTCTTCAAGCAATTCAGGGGAGAACTGCGCGAAGAAACCGGCCCGGTACAGGTGTTCCCGCATCATTTCGATCTGTCGATGAACTGGTTCTCAGGACGCCTCGTCCCGGACGCCGATCCCTCCGACGAGGAATCAGCCGACGAACAGATGAATTTCGGTTTTCTCTCCGGTGACGACGGCATTTCGGAGGCCTATTTCTACGTCACGGCCTATCCACAACCGGAGGGACTGACCGACACCGCATTACCGGAGGGCGCGTTCTGGTTTACGGAAGGTTTCGCCGGTGCGGTGATGATGTATCAAACCGTCCGGGAGGCGCCTGATCCCCGGGCGACCCTCCTGAATTTTCTTCGTGCAGTCCATCGAGCGGGTTCGCAACGAATGGGGTAGCCGGACCGGCGGGAGCACTGGCACGTCACCCTCTGGAGGATTTCGATGAACAAGGTCCGGGTCGCAGACTGGAACGAACTCGAGCCGCTCGAACCGGCCTACGCCCTGGTGGGTGGCGTGGACCTGGTCGTCGTGCGCTGGGAGGGGGAGGATCAGGCCTCGGTCCTGTATGGTCGCTGCATGCACCGCGGCGCCCTGCTGAGCGACGGGCATATCCGGGGAAAGAACCTGATCTGCGGTGTCCACGGCTGGGACTACTGCTACCGGACGGGCGTCAGTTCCTACAATCCCAGCGAGCGCCAGAAACGCTTCCGGTCCTGGGTGGAGGACGGCGGCGTCTGGGTCGACGGGGACGAGATCGCCGAGTGGGAGGCCGAGAACCCGCAGCCTTACGATCGCGACGCCTACCAGGGCCTGTACCAGGATTTTCACGGGGGCCCGGAAGAACCGCACTATAAATACATACAGCATCTTGCCGGGCACGGACTTTCCGAGGTCGGACACCACGGACGGGTCGCCGCGATGGGGGTGCCGCGCGACCGGCTGCCGCAGTGGGAGGAAATCCAGCTGCTCGCCGCGCAGTTGCACAGGGTGCCCCTGCTGGACGGTGAGACGGTCGGGACCGATGTCGTGATCGGGCCGAACGCCGGGAAACCGCTCAACCTGCGGATACCGCTGTTCGTTTCCGACATGAGTTTCGGCGCGCTGTCCGAAGAGGCCAAGGTCGCCCTGGCAAGGGGCGCGGAACTGGCCGGGACGGGTATCTGCTCGGGCGAGGGCGGCATGCTGCCGGAAGAGCAGGCGAGTAATTCGCGCTATTTCTACGAACTGGCTTCCGCGCGTTTCGGCTTTTCCATGGACAAGCTGAACCGGGTGCAGGCGTTTCATTTCAAGTGTGGCCAGGGCGCGAAGACCGGCACGGGCGGCCACCTTCCGGGCAGCAAGGTCAAGGGCAGGATCGCCGAGGTACGGGGATTGCGTGAGGGCGAGGCGGCGATATCCCCCTCGCGTTTCCCCGACTGGGAGCACGTGGACGATTATCGCGACTTCGCGGAGCAGGTTCGCGAACGGACCGGCGGGATCCCGGTGGGCGTGAAGCTGTCCGCGCAGCACATCGAGCGCGACATCGAGGCGGCGCTGCAGATCGATGTCGACTACATCATCCTGGACGGGCGCGGCGGCGGCACGGGTGCCGCACCCCTGTTGTTCCGGGACAATATCTCCGTGCCGACGATCCCCGCACTGGCGCGCGCACGGCGCTATCTCGACAGCAAGGGGCGTCGCGACGTAACCCTCGTGATTACCGGCGGGTTGCGTCTGCCGGCGGACTACGTCAAGGCGCTGGCACTGGGCGCCGACGCCATCGCCGTGTCGAACGCGGCGATCCAGGCGATCGGCTGCATGGGGATGCGGGCCTGCCATACCAACAACTGCCCGGTGGGGATCGCTACCCAGAAACCGCACCTCAGACAACGACTCGTCGTCGACCAGGCGGCGGAACGGCTGAACCGGTTTTTCCGCGCCGCTACCGAGATCATGCAGGTCATGGCGCGCGCCTGTGGGCACAGGCATCTCGATCAATTCTCCATCGATGACCTGACGACCTGGAAACGCGACATGGCCCACCTTGCCGGCATCGCCTACGGCGGCGTGTCGGTCGAGTGATCGGCCCGGCGATGGAGCCGCGCCGTGACAGGTCGACGACCTCGTAGCGAACATGCCTGTTGCCGGTCTGACTCCGGATATCCGCGACCGCCGCCTCCGCCTTCGCCGCATCACGGCAAAGCAGCACGACCTCATGGTCCGCACGAGCGGCAATCTGCCGGACGATCACCCTTCCGATGGCGCCGGTCGCACCGGTGGCCAGGGCGACGGAACGCGACCCAGGTCTTCGTGTTTCAGGCTTCACGTCAATGGCTGCGGTTCATTGGAGGTGAATTTTGCCGGAGCTGTCTGGAATCAGGATATTGGGATTGTGCTCGAGCATGCAATCCGCCTGTTCGCGCAAATGGGAGGTAGCCAGCCATGGCCCGTTTGATCATCGGACACACCACCGATTCGTCGGTGCGCATCCCAAAATGAACCGCCGGAATTGAACGAAACGCGCATTTTTCCGCTGCCAACCCGCATTCGTGTCGGTTTACGCTGGTGTTCTTTCGGGCCGGGCGCGTCCGGAAGGAAAGGACATGGAGACGAACGGAATGCTGGTGGACAAGGACGGCGTGCCGATGGGCGGCGACGGGATGGCGGAAATTCTCGACATGATGACAGGAACCTCCATGAATGCGATCAGCCGCGAGGAGGGTTGGGTGCGCGGCCTGAGCAGGCGCCGCATGCGGGTTGCGCGGCAGGTATCGCGCCGGGCCACCGGCGTGGCCGGGTTCATCGAGGGGTGTAGCCAGGACCGCAAGCACGAGAGGGCGGCGTGAAGACCGCCGCGCACATCGGATTCCTGGCCGCGGTGTGGACGGCGGTCGCGCCCGTATGCGCGAATGACGGCTTTTACGAACGCGCCGGGGAAGGCTGGTTCTGGTACGAGGACCCGCCTTCGATTCCGCATGAGGCGCCGCCGGAAGTGTCGGTGGAAGCGCCGGTTCAGGTCGCCGTGGCAGCCCCGGCGGAGTCACCCGCCGAACCCCCGGGTCCGCCGCCCCTGTCCGCCGCATGGCTCAAGACAGCGCTGCCGGAATACCGTATGCGCGCCATCGAGGAACCGTCGCAGGAGAACGTCAGAGCCTATCTCTATCTACAGCGGGTGACGCTGGACAAGTCCACGGAATTCGCCCGTATGGTCAAGACGGTCACCATCGGCGACCCGTATCTCGACGAGATCGCGTGCCAACCCAGCGCCAACTATGCTACCCACACACTGTCCCGGTCGCGGGACGGGAATACCGCCGAGGTGCTGGGCCAGGTCGCACGCCGGGTGGGACTGTTCTTTTTCTTCGCGTCCGACTGCGATCTGTGTGACGCGCAGGCCGAGGTGCTCGAGATTCTGGAACGCAATCACGGGTTCGCGGTCAAGGCGGTCTCGCTGGACGGTCGGCCGCTGGAAGGAGGGCGTTACCCCGGGTATGCGACCGACCGGGGCCAGGCGTGCCGGTTCGCGTGTGCCGTCGCCACGTGTCGAAGCAAACCCGCCAGAAATCTCGGCCCGGATGATGAAGCTCGGTCGTCCATGCGATAGACTGTATATAAGTACAGTATCGCATGGACGCCGATCATGTCGCCAACGCTCGCGGCCGAGGTTACCGAGCGGGACAGAAGTCCTGGCCGTTACCAGCGCCACCGACCCGAGCAGACCCTGCTCTACCAGATCGTCGAGCAGCACTACCCGCAATTTGTCGACCTCATGGCCCGCCAGGGCGGGCCGTTGCCGGACTACATGCAACGGGAATTCGAGGACTATCTGCGATGCGGCCGTTCGGAGCACGGCTTTATTCCGTACATCCTGCCCTACACCCCTTCGGGGCCAGCCTTCGGCTGTTCAAATACGTTCCCGACGTATTTGTCTGCGGGTACGTTGCGACACCTGCCACGCCGAGCATCTGATCGGGTTCAGCTGCAAACACCGTGGGTTACTCCGGGCTTTCGGCGCTTCGCTATCCTGCTCCGCTTGAAAGTCCAGGGCACGCCATCCGTGGCGTGCCCGTTCGGCGGGGCAAAGATTCACAGGATCTTTGCCATTTCCCGCCTCACCCTGCCCTGCGCCCTTCGGGCCAGCTTTCAGCTGTTCAAAATCGCTCCCGGCCATTTTGTCGAGCCGTTGGACTTTATATCACCACACTGCTGCTGGCCTGGTGGACGCGGCAGGAGACCTTGCGGCCTGGCGGCCGGAATCGGAGAGGAATCGGGCGCGCCAGCACCGGAAATGACGGAGAAAGACCCTCCGTGACACAGTATCCCATCAAGATTCAGAGAAAATGAGGTGCTGCGCGCGAGAGGAAGGGGCCGAAATTGGCTTCGCGCATTGCTCGGGAGGGCTTTTATGCTTCTTATACACCCGATCGACTTGCACGAACGCATTCACTTCGCTACATTGATATCGTCGATTGCAAAAAGGAGTGGTGACGCCATGGCAATGATGACAGTAAGAAACTTACCGGATGAAGTGCATCGCGCCTTGCGCGTGCGGGCCGCGATGCATGGGCGTAGCGCCGAGGCCGAGGTACGCGCCATCCTGACCGAAACGGTAAAGGCAGAAGGCCGAATCAAACTGGGTTCCCTGTTGGCTGACATCGGCCGGCGCGCGGGATTGCAGGACCAAGACCTCACGGTGTTTGAGCGCGACAAGACTCCCGCCAAGCCGGTGAGCTTGGAATGATCCTGGTCGATACCAATGTAATTTCGGAGCCACTGCGTCAATCCCCTGAACCCCGTGTTATAGAGTGGATTGATGCACAACCGATTGAAACGCTGTACCTGGCTGCCATCACGGTTGCTGAACTGCGCCTGGGCGTAGCCTCGCTTCCGGCCGGCAAACGCCGTGACGGACTGCACCAGAGCGTGGAACGGCAAGTGTTGCCGCTATTCGCCGGGCGCGTTTTGCCGTTCGATATGGCAACGTCAACGTTCTATGCCGAGTCGATGGCAAAGGCGCGATCCGCTGGTTTGGCAATCGCTACGGCCGATGGATATATCGCCGCCACGGCGATCGCCAATGGGATGATGGTAGCAACACGGGACGTCAGTCCGTTCGAAGTGGCTGGTGTGCGCGTTATCAATCCCTGGAGCGAGTCTCCGGCCCGGCCCTCCTGGGGATGAAGGGGCTTGGGCAGCGCTACGTGCAACCTATCAACCGGCGCAATCGGCGAACCGGTGGGCTGTTCGAACAGCGCTTTCGGTTGTGGTTCATCGATCAGAACCTGATCGAGCATGTCCTGCACCTGCCCGAAAACCTGCTCTACAACGCGATCCAGCATCGAGCAGGGTGTAGCTACAGCATGATGTACCGCTTTAGCAAGTTGCACCATACTGGTTGATTTTTCCCCAGAACTGCTCCCAGCGATTGGATCGTTCCAGGGTTCGCAGACTCAGAATGATAGATGCGCCTCT
>JAYENI010000161.1:0-30147 GCA_034722015.1 Pseudomonadota bacterium | reverse complement strand
CTAAGTAGCTGTAGGTCAGCGATTCAAGCAGTCGACGGCCGTTGCCATCACCCTCGGCAAGCTTGTGCTCACCCCCTCCCTGGGGTTCGCCCTTCGGGCCAGCCTTCAGCTGTCCAAAATCGCTCCCAGCGATTTTGTGATAATTGACCAAGGCATGAAAGCCGTCGCGCTTGCGGCCGTCCCAGATGTGCCAGATGTGCCAGATGAACGGGCGGTGGTGGAACAGCTTGCAGTGCTGTTCGAAGAATCCGTTGCGCAGCCAGTCATCGAGATTTGAACTGCCCGCAGCGGTCAGCAGCTTCGCGAGTATTCCGTCATTCCAGTCATCGCTCCAGGCGGCCTGCAGCATCCGCAACACTCGCTCGTGTGCAGGGCGCTCGCCCCGGACGGCAGGAACACAAACGATACCATCGTCATCCGCCACTTTTTCCAGACGATCCGGGCCGAGCGCCGGGCAATCGGGAAAACTGGAGCCGGTCTGACGCGGCCACTGGTAACCGAGCAACCGGGCCACCGCTACCTGCAACGGCTGGTCTGAACCTTGGGGTTGCCCGCTGAACAACCACTGCGTCGGGTCGCTCGAAAACGGCTTCGGCAATCCATCCGGATATTTCTCCGCCGCCACCTTCTGCCAGTGGGCTAGGTCGAAGGGAATTTTCAGGTAAGTTTGGTTGGTCTTGTTCCTCTTCCCATCGACCAATTGAACCGCTGGGAAAAACTCATAAGACGAACAAAACGCCCATAGGGCTGGCAAATCCTTGGGATCTTCAGGAATAATGCCTGTACTGCTTTGGTCGTAAAGTTCACCTGAATAGAGCGTGACGGGTAGCGGAATTGTATTCCGCACTGCGACGCCTTTGCGCCCCCACGCCTCAGTCCCTTGCACCCGCGCATACGGAGCTGACGCAAGCACTCCTTTTCCTTTTTCCCATCGAAGAATTCCATCTCTTCCGCCATAAGGCGTCGTCTCGTCGCTGGTGAGCTGAAAGGCATCCCAAGGGAATGCGATCCGTGGAAGTTCCCAGAATGACAGAACAAATCGAGGCGTGTCACCATTTTGAAGTCCGACAAAAGCACCGCTCCTTGTGTGCAATAGGGGTGTTGACGAGTCATGAGAGAACCCGATTCGTGAGTCGGGGTTATTGCTCTGTGCATTCTGCCCAAGCTCGGTAAACTCACCACATCGAATCAGTTCGGCCTTATCCGTTGGTGTTTTCGCAGTCTGCGCGTCACAGTAAAAAAGGCTCTCGTCCCCGATTGGCGTGGAGCGCGATACGCAGCTTAAAGCTACGGTAACATTTTCTCCTGATATGGCTTCAAACGATCCAGGGCCAAGCCTGACCACAAATTTGACCCTCGTTTTGGCGAGCATGCTGATCCTGAAATCTTCGTAGCTTCCCAAGTAGAGAAAGTGCTGTTGGCTGACACAAGCAGACGTTCCATTTGGCTCCAATAAAGCGAGGCAACGTTGAAGAAATGCTGTTGCCAAATCTGCCCGTCCATCTGTGAAAAATTCTTCAACATAGTCTTGAAGTTCTGCAAATTGGTTTCCCCGCCGAAGGTAAGGCACGTTGGTAGCGACGAGCGTGAACTGGCCGGTGAGAATTTCTGCCGCCTTGGCCAGGCCGCGCGCGGTCACGGCCATTTCATGCGCGGTGTCGTCCTGGGTCTCATGCGCCAACGCCTTATCCAGCAGCGGCTGGAGTTCGTGAAACGTGGCCTCCAACAAATCGCCCTTGCTAGCGCGCGGGTTGATGAGGCTGCCCAGCACCGACGCCTTTTGGAACAGCCGGTAAAGCCGCTCCGTGCCGCGATGGAGCTTTTGGTCATCGCCGGCGATTGCCAGCCAGTCAGCTTCACGGGTGTTCGGCGCGAGGCCGGAGCAGGCCAGGTTCATCGCCGGCAGCGGGCGATGGCCCACGCGCCGCCACGCGGCCAGCGCCAGGTTGAACACGCCAATCTGCGTGCAGCGCGGGTCGATCTCCAAACCGAACAGGTTGTCGCGGATGACAGAGGCCACCGCCGTCGTTTCGTCCAGCTTTTCCTCGGCTAGGCGCAAGGCCACCAGCCGCTCGAACATCGCCACCACGAAATGCCCGCTGCCCATGCACGGGTCGAGGCACTTGATTTCCTTAGCAGAGTTTGGCCACCCGCCGAATGTGCCGGCGACGGGTGTCCAGGCCCCCCCCTCACCCCCACCCTCTCCCCCAAGGGGCGAGGGAGTCTTGCAATGGATGAAGCGGAGATAGCTCCACGGGCAGCCCGGCAGCGCGACGACCTGGCGGAGTTTGCCTTCGCTCCGGGCGTTTTCGGCCAGCTTAGGGTTCGCGGCGAAGACTTTGCCGGCGTGCCACGCGCCGAGCGTGTTGTCCAGGAGGAAGTTCACCATGTAATCCTCGGTGAACAGTTGCGTAACGGACGGCAGCTCATCCGCGCCTATCTTGCCGCCGGCGGCGTTAACCTCGCCCTTCTTCTTCGTCTGCCAGAACTGGTAAACCCAACCGAGCGAATCCGCCGCCGTGAACACGTCTACCGGCAGGTCTTCAACTAAACCTTCCAACTTCAGCCGATGTTCCCGCGCAAACTGGACTTCGAAGACGGGATGATCCGGCCGGAACACTTGCGGCAACATGCCGTGGGCAAAGCGTGCCGCCAGCATCCATTTGTCGACACCTTCGTCCTTGCCCAACTCCTCGCATTCGTCGAGCGTGATGGCCACGCCCATCTCCGGCTCGATCAGCAAATGGTTCTCGGCGAGGAAGCGGGCGAACAGCATGCCGTGCCAGTGCTCGTAGGCATACTCGCGCACCAGGTGATCGATGCCGTGGCCCCCCGAGCGGGCATCGACGCGATCGCCAAGCTGGCGGGCATGTGCACGCAGGCGCTTGCGTAGTGTGCGCTGCTCCCCGTCCATGTGCCCGTAAGGCTCATGGTGCTGCACGGCAAGTGCTTCGAGCGCAACGCGTGCACCGGCCTCGGCGACATCGCGGGCCTCGACGACCGTTCGTTCGAGTTGCCGGCGAAGATCAGGCGCGAGCGTCTGCATTGGATCCCATTACTCGAAGGTGGAACGCGGCAGGCCCGATTGCCGGATGATCGACATCAGTGTCCCGGTGCGTAGTTCCTTGTGATCTGGCACTGGAACCGTCACGGTGCCTTCGCCCTCAGCCTTTTGCATAACCACGTGGCTGCCGCGCCGCCGCACTTCCATAAAACCGTGATCGGCCAGGATCCGGCAAACCTCGACGCCGGAGAGAACGCGGAGCTTAGCCAATGGCCACCTCGACGTTCGTCACATAGACTTCACTGTGCATCCGCTGCTGGATCTCGGCGGCCGAGGCGGTCTCGAAGAACAGCTCCAATGCCTCCTTGAGATTGTTACGCGCCTCGTCCACGGTACTGCCCTGACTTGCCACATCCACTTCCGGGCACAGGGCCACGTACCCGTCGCCCTCTCGCTCGATAATCGCAGTCAATTGTCTGTTCATTGCGGCGTTCTCCAATCTCTTTTGGGAGTGGTCAGCTTACGACAACCGGCCCCAGTTTCAGTGTTTCCAACAATTCCTGCTCGGTCTTTTCGACCCAAGCCTTCACCTCGTCGGGTGTGCGCAGCGTGGCGCTGCCCAGCTTCACGTGATGCGTCTTCGGCTCGACCAGCTTGTCGGCCTGGATGCGCGCATCCGTAAAGAGCTGTGGCAATGCCGCCGTGCGGGTCCTCCAGGCATCGAGGGAAATTCGTTCCACGGATTCGAGCACCTCCTGCTCGGTGCCAGTCGCGCCTTTTGTGACCTTCGCGATATGCAATCCGTTCAGAATCCTGTCGCGGTCTCCTTGTTCAATCTTCTGCCAGCTTTCGGCGGCCTCCAGACACCTCAATTCGGATTCGTAGGTTTCAGAGCAATGCGTCTCCGCCGACGCCAGCGCGGCGCGCAGCGCATCCACCAGTACCTTCGCGAGATCGGGTACTGGATCCGCCGGGTCGAGTAGGCTGCGGTTGGCCGCGATTGCCTCAATCTGCGGTTGGGCTTCCTTCGCCGCATCCAGCCCATCGGCATGGCGCGCCAGGGAGTGCAGACGCTTGTACGCGGGCAGGCGCTTCTCGGCCAGATCACGCGCCCTGGTCCAGTCTTCAATATTCTTTAGAAGCTCGTCGTAACGATCCAGAATGCCGACCAACTGCTCGTTGCCGGCGAGGGACTGGAGGTCCAGAAGATGGCTGGTATCCGGACGTTCCGGAAGTGGCGCTTCGCCGCCAGCGCCGCGAGCGAGCTCGCCTAAGCGAGCCAAGAACTCTCCGGCGGCTACGGCCTCTTCATTCGGTTTGCAGTCTACCCCTGCCGTCTGGAAGAGCTTGCGCAGCTTCAGCCGCTGGCGGGTGTCGATGGTTGCACTTTCGACCCGAAAATCGGTGCTCGATACCTTGGCCTGGTCGAGCTGCCCGGGCTTGAGCGGTGTGCCGTTGGCAGTCGCCCGCAGGTGCCCGGTCCCGAACAGGCTGATGAGCGCGGCATCAACCGCATCACGCGACCAGCCGTAGGGGGGGGCCGAAAAGTGGGAACGCACTTCCTTGCCCTTCTTTCCGGAACCGACGAAAGACAGCACCGCGGAGCACACCGCGTGATCCTCGGTCTTGCCGCTGTAATCCAGCGCCTCCAGGGGGTGCTCGGCGCCCTTGCGGGCTCTTTCGATGACTTTCGGCCAGCGGTGATCGTCGGCGTCCTTGAAGTCGTAGAAGAGCCGGGCGAGAGAGGCGTCGGCAGCTTCCCTGACCTTGTCCAGCAGGGTCGCCTCCAACCGCTCTGTACCTCCCCCCTGAAAAACCTTCGCCCCATCGATCACTTCGGTGACCAGCGACCGCAGACTGTTGGCCGCCTCGGTCAGCCGCGTCTCCATCCCCTGCCGGGCCTCGATGCCCTCTGGGCTCGACGGCACGCCCTTGTATTCGAGCGTGTCCTTGGCCGCGCTTTGTGACGCAATGACACGCGCCAGTGCATCCGCGCGGGACTTCGGTACGAACACATGGATGATCGGACTGTCCGATCCTGCCGCACGCGCATCCGCGATCACACTCTTCTCATCGGCGCCCCAACCATCGCGTATCCACACGGGAATCTCATGCGCGGTCCCCAGCGGCGGTTCGGCCCCGAAGTGCAGGGCCAGCTTTCTGGGCTCTTTGCATTTGCCATGCAGCAGTTTTACGGACCCGACCGCTTCCTGAACGGCCGCACCGAGCAACTGGGCGCGCTTGCTGCCCAGCCGCGTGGGATCGTTGACGAGCTTGATCTGCCGGTTGCGGAATTCCGCTTCCCACTCACTGCTCTCCCGCGTCTGCAGGCTGTACTCGTCGTCGAGCTTCATCAGCGTGCCGGCGGCGACGAGTTCGTCCAGCAATTTCGGAAGCTGAGCTCGCAGCGCGGATCCATCCCTGGCCAGGTCCTTCACCAGTAAATCCGCCAGGGTTTCCGCCGTGGCACGAACACCGATGTCGACACCGGCCTCTCGGGGCAGCTTGCGGATAAGGAAGACCAGGGCGCAGAGCCGTGACTTCAGGTGTCCGTCGGGTGTGCCGTCGTCTTGGCTTGCGATCGTCTCATTGACCTCGCGCAGCAGCACGCCGGACTGGAGCAGGTTGGCGGAGATCTCCTCGAACAGGAAGTCGGCAGGTACCACCGTGCCGATCGGGTCATCGGCCGTGCGGCGGATGGCGTCATAGACGATGCGCAGTTGGGTGCGCAGTTGCCCTGCAGTGCCCGCCCGATCGACTGCGCGTAGTGCGTGCTCCCAGAAGCGGCGCCGAACCGGCAACAGGGGGTAGTCTTCCACCAGCACAGACTTGTCTTCGCTACGGGGGCCAATCTTAGTACCAACCAGGTGCCGGTCCAGTTCACCCGCATTGCCATCAAGCGTTGATTTGACGTCGTTGACGCGGTCCGGACGTTTCGCCAATACGACTCGACGTGTGACCGTTTCGACATCGGTATCGGAGAGTTCAACATTGACCGTGAACCGACCCTGGAGACGCTGTAGCGCAGGTGTTCCGGACAGCGCCGTTTGTCCGGTTCCCAGGAACAGCAGGCGGTCTCCAAACCGCTTACTGCAGGCCTCCACAACTTCCTGCACCACATAGGACCGACTGGAGTCGTCGCCGATGTACTGCTGCACCTCGTCAAGAATGATGACCGCGCAGGGCATCTTACCTTCGGGGGCGAGGGCGTCCTGCAGCGCGGTAGTGAACTCGTCGGTGGTGATGTCCTTCGGTTTCGGGAACTGCGCCCTGAGCGTAGCCCTGGCATCTTTCTCGCTGCCGGCAAAATTAGGGTCGGCCGCGAACAGTGCTTTGGCGATGAGCGGGCTGACATACATATCGTTCAGCTCGCGACGGAATTCGCGCCCTTGCGCCTCCACAGCGGCGCAGACCTGGTCATAGATGTCGTTCTTTCTGAGCCAGAGGCAGAAGCGCGCCTGAGGGTAACTCTCGGGCAACTCCACGGATTTGAAAACGATGCCGAGCAACGCGAGTCGAACGCTGTCGCCGGCCCCGGCGCCGAGCGTGCCCGCGGCAGCGTGAAGTCCATGGGCGCGCTTGCCTAGCGTCGTGATCTCCTTCAGGGTGTCCTGCACATCGTTTGGCAGCCGCGCAAGACCACGAGCGCTGGCGCCATCTTCCGGAAAGGTGTAGTCGGTCCACAGAAAGCGCAGCATCTTCGCCAGGTGAGATTTGCCGCTGCCGAAGAACCCGCTCACCCAGGCCGCCCGCTGCTCGGGTTGGCCCTGGTTGCTGACGTAGGAGTCGAGGATGCGGACGAGGCCTCGCTGATATTCACCCTCGCAGACGAAGTGCTCCAGCTCGAAGCGCAACGTGCGGCGCTCCTCAAAGGTCAAGGCGTCGGTCATGGTTGCGACGCCGTTGTTCAGCAAGGTGATCTTGCTGGGGTCCCTCTGGTAGATATCCCGGTTCTTCATACCTCGTACACTCCTCGATCTTCGTGCAAGGTGATCGGGACTGCGAGGTAGTTCCACCCATCCCTTGCGTCCAGCAACCGATAGTTGCTGTTCTCGTACTCGCCGGGGAAAAACACCACCACGCGACCTCTGATATCCCGCTCGATCTCGTTCATGAGTTCGGACACGCGTACAAACCCGAACAGCGATGCAATGCCAAAGACGCCGACGACCGAATTCTCGTTGGCTTCCGGCGATCTCAACACTTCTCTCACACGATCGGCCACGTGCTCGAGAAAATCGTCCTCCAGCTTGAGTTCCAGATCCTCCGGGGACTCGAAGTAGCTGTCGCGATAATCCGTTGCAGCCATCCACTGGGCAAAGACTCGGGTCAGGTCACATTCGAGCCACTCGTGGCCCGCGTCGGCCGTTGCCAGTGCAAACAGGTCTTTCCGTGCCCGCAACCGACGCTCGTCTGCCTTGTCATACACGACGAAGATGGCACGCTGGGCGCCTGCCAGGTCCTTCTGCCACGGCAAAGCGATATAGCTTTTATAGCGCTCAGCCAACCTGTCGATGCGCCCCATGAATCAGCTCCCTTTCCTTTTCTGTAAACAGTGTCGGAAACGACACATCGATCATCGAACCGGATTGTTTGAGATCGAGCAGGCCCAGCCGCTTTGCTTCGATGGCCACATCGATAAGGTCATCGGGACCGGTATCCAGTATCGCGGCCCAGGGCGTTTCGAACAGCAGCCGGCCGCGGCGACCCACGGCGAAGCCAAGCAGCAACGCGTACGTGGTTGCAGCCGGCGTCGCATCCACCTTCTGCCTTGTCTTGCGCCCTCTTCCACAAAAGTGGCCGGATTGCGTCCATGACGAGGAGGCGTTACGCACGACTTTGTCGAGGGTCGCGTCGTTCAGGCGATCGTCGACAGCTTCGGAGAGGGCATCCTTCATGGACTGACGGGCGAACTCGTGGCCGTACGGTGTGCGGATAACGGCAGTGGCGGTTGCCCGTAGCAGGGGGTCACGTGCGAGCGCCAGCAACAAGCTCAACAGCGGCCGACTACTCTCGTGGCGGCCCCAGAGGTCTCTTAACACCCGGAACAGAATCAGCCGGGCATTGAGGCCGTAGAGCTCGGTCAGTCGCTGGAGCGAGAGCTTGCGAGTCGCCGCTGTCCGCTTGCCCAGACAGTTTTGCTCCATGACGGCATCCGCGTAGTCCTCGCGGGTCGCCTCGCCAGGGACCGCATCCAGCAGATGCGACAGTTCGTCGAGCATGATCGTGCGGCTCGTATGCGTCCCCCGGTCGCCCGATCGGAAGCCCCAGAGCGATGCCTGGCTGCCGGTCAGCCCGGCGATTCCCGCTTCGAAGTTCAAATCGGATATTGCGCCCATGGTGAGGCACTATAAAGGACCTGAAAAATCAGTCAAGTTTCGCCGGCAAACCGGCCGGCGTTTTTTACTGCTCGCTTAAAGGCAACTCGTAGGACTAAGAAACAATGAGTTACGATCGCATTCGGGAAGAACGGTCGTCGAAACCACCGGGACTGTGGCCAGAGGGAAGCGTTGGCGTTTACCCTCCGAAACCCGATAAACGTTGCCTGCGCGGCCCCGTAACCCGCTTCTTGAACACATGTCCGCCGAGATCGGCATATACCAGACCACGCTGCATCTCATCGACCGCCGCGCGAAGGCTGGCATCGCCGAGCCCTTCCTTGCTGGCCCATCGATGGGCCCATTTAGTCTTAGGCGATTTCTGTCAAATGACATAACATCCTGCTTGTCTTTTCGTCCGTCCCCTGTGTTACGACAACCGTTCCATCGTTCGACGATGCGCCGGTTGTCGCGCCTTGATGACGAACGAAAATCCGGCGCGATCCGGTATGTCATTTTCCGGCAATCGCCTTACCATAGGCAGGGTACGCAGGGAGAACGAACGATGACGCGAAAGCCCCGCACCAAGGCCGACCCGATCGAGCAGGAGCTCGCGCTGGCGCTCAACCCCGGCGCCTTCATCCCCGACCGCGCCTGCTTCTCCTTCGTGATCGACCTCGACGAGGTCGCGGCCAAGATCGCCATGCTCACGGCGAACGACCCGTCCCGTGCCGTCACCTTGTACGAGACATTCCTCGCCGCGTCCTACGCCAAGATCGAGGAACTCGACGATTCGAGCGGCAGCTTCGGCCAGTTCGTCGACGAACTGTACTGTGGCTGGATCAAGGCCCGCCAGGCGGAAGGCGCGAACCCCCACGAGACCGTGTCCCGCCTGCTCACGTGGATGGACGAGGATGAGTACGGCTTTTGCCATCAACTCGAGAAGGACGCCGCGAAGGTCCTGGACAAGGCTAACCTCGCTGCTTTCGTGACCCAGATCCGAACGCGATTCGATGCCGCCGCCAAGGCCGCCCCGAAGACGGACGGCGCCTTCAAGGATCGTCCGGAGTATGTCCGTGATCGCTGGGGCGAGGCTCTGCGCACGCTCTACGCTGCCCAGAAGAACGTCGCGGCGTACGTCGCTCTCGCCGAGGAGACCGGCCTCACGGCCCAGGATTGCCACGCGATCGCCACACTGCTCGTCACCCGCCGCAAACCGGAGGAGGCCCTCACCTGGGTGGAGCGTGGGATTGACCTCGACAAGAAGACGCCGCACGGGTCGACGGCCGGTCACGACCTCGCCAAGCTCAAGCGGGGCATCCTGACCAGGCTCGGTCGCGGCAACGAGGCTCTCGATGCCGCTTGGGCCGATTACCGCGAGCACCCGAGCAAGTACACCTATGACGACCTCATGAAGTTCGTGCCCAAGGCCGCGCGCACCCAGTGGCACGAGAAGGCTATTGACGCGGCGGGGGGAGCCGACCTCCACTCCGCAATGGAGCTTCTTGTGGCGACCAGGGAACTGGAGCGACTCGCCGACCTCGTGCGCCAGGCCACGGACCACGCGCTGGAAGGCCTGAGCCACTACACCACCGAGCCCGTCGCCAAGAAACTCGAAAAGACCCATCCCGACCTGGCAGCCCGGTTGTGGTGCGCGCAGGGGCTGCGGATCGTCAACGCCAAGAAGAGCAGGTACTACGACGCCGCGCTGTCGAACTTCGAGAACGCCAAGCGCTGCTTCGAGCGGGCCAGGCTCGGCGCCGAGTGGCAGAAGATCGTGAGCCAGGTGCGTACCGGCCATCACCGCAAGGGCGGCTTCATGCCCGGATTCGAGCGCCTGGTGGCGGGCTCTGGCCCGAGCGAAGAGCCGACCTTCCTCGAACATGCCAAGGCACGCTGGAACGAGCGTCAGCGGAGAACGAGATGAAAAAGACGGACAGCGACAACGGCAAGCACGCCGCCGGCCGGGACCCATTGATCGTGGAGATCGCGGCCGACGCCCATGGGGACGACGAGCAGCTCTGGGCCTTGACCGGATGCTCTGGCTCAACTCCTCGGACAACCAGGGCGTGCGCTTCCTGATCGACGACGTGCGGGCAAAGACGGCCTGGGAGGAGAGCTGAAACCATGAGCGAGTTCCAGTACTACGAGTTTCAGGCGATCGACCGGCCGCTCACGGCCAAGGAGATGGGCGAGCTGAGATCGTACTCGACGCGAGCGCGCATCACGCCGACGAGCTTCGTCAACGACTACGCCTGGGGCAGCTTCAAGGGCGACGAGGACGCGTGGATGGAGAAGTACTTCGACGCGTTTCTCTACCTCGCAAACTGGGGCACGCACGTCCTGAAGCTCCGCCTGCCATCCCGCCTTCTCGACTCGACAACCGCCAAGGCGTACTGCGGTGGCGACAGCGCCTTCGTCGGCGAAAAGTCAGGCAAGGTCATCCTCTCCTTCGTGTCCGAGGACGAAGAAGGCGGCGACTGGGTCGTGGGTGAAGGTCACCTCTCGTCGCTGATCTCGGTACGGGCCGAGCTGGCGCGCGGCGACCTGCGGGCACTGTACCTCGGCTGGCTCCTTCGTGCTCAAGCCGGGGAGCTCGACGACGAGGACCTGGAGCCGCCCGTGCCGCCCGGCCTCGGGCAGCTCAGCGCCTCCCTGGAAAGCCTGGCTGAGTTCCTGCGTATCGACGGCGATCTGCTGCAGGTCGCCGCTGAGGACAGCCCGCCACTCGCGGGCGTAGAAATCGACCGCGATGAGGTCCGCGCCTGGATCGGCAAGCTCGCAACCAAGGAGAAGGACGAACTCATCACGAACCTCGTGGTGGATGCCGACCACGCCCGGGTCGCGGAGTTGTTGCAGCGGTTCCTGAAGCAGCGCGCCGCCGGCGACGGTGGCTCCGCGACAACCGGAAGAACCGTGGGCCGGCTTCTCCAGGCAGCCGAGGCGTACGCGACGGAGAGAACGCGCATCGAAGCCGGGAAGCGCGCCAGGGAGAAGGCGCGACGCGAGCGCGAGGCAGCGATCGCCAGGGAGCAGCACCTCGACAGCCTCGTCGGTCGCGAGACCAAGCTGTGGGCCAGGATCGACGGCCTCGTCGCGACGAAACAGCCCAGGAGCTACGACCAGGCGGTGAAGATCCTCGTCGACCTGCGTGACCTGGACACCCGCGGCAAGGGCGGTGACTTCCGGCTGCGCATCGAAGCGCTGCGGCAAGCGCAGGCGCGCAAGCCCTCCTTCATCGAGCGGCTCAGGAAGGCAGGGCTGTGATGGCCACGGGCAACCCAGGGAAACCATCGGCGTCAACCGGCAGGCATCTCTCCAAGCCCAAGGCCCGCGCGGCGAGCGTCAATGAGTTGTGATTTTTGATTGTTCGCTATGTCACTACTGTTTGTGTCTTTATGGCGTAACGACCGTCTTTACCGTCTTGCCCGGTAGCCACGCCCGTTTGATGGGTATACCCCGGAATCTGGTCACACTCAGGAAGGCAGCGGACAGCGGCGAGACCGACCTGGGTGACTGGGACTGGGGAGAAATCCAGGAGGCTACGCCGACACAACCCGCCGCAACGGATATGCGGAGACGCAAGGACAAGAAGCGCAAGGGACCACAAGTCGGATCGACCGCCGAACCCGATTTCAACCGTGTGCCGCTGCCCGGACAACAGGTGTTCGCCGATATGCCTGCGTTTACGGTCGTCCCGAGCCGGAAGGACACGGACATGCACCCCTGCAGCGACTGCCACGAATGGGCCGAGAGCGACCTGACACCACGCCCGCTGCAGGACCCGCATGACAACTTCACCCTCGATCACGGACTCCACGGCAAGGGGGAGTTCTGGTGCTTTACCTGTCATGACCTGGAGAGGGGGGGGGCCTGCGAACCCTGGAAGGCGTACCGCTGGGTTTCGACGACGCGTACATGGTCTGCGCCCAGTGCCATTCCCAGGAGGCCCGCGACTGGTCGTTCGGTGCTCACGGCAAGCGCGTGGAGAACTGGTCAGGCGAACGCACCATCCTGAACTGCACCGTGTGTCACTACCAGCATCGACCGAACGTCGGGGAACGTGCCCCGAAACCACCCCGACCCGTGCCCTCATTCAACAACAGGAAGCACAGCAACGCTCCCCACCGTGTGGAGAGGATCTGGGAGCGATATACGCGAAATAACGCGTCGGAGGCCAGCCATGGACCATGATCGGACGGACGACTCCACACAGGTTAACCGGTACCGACGCCGATTCCTGCAGGGTTTGGGGGCGACGACCGCGGCAACGGCCGCGGCTGTTGCCGCCCCGGTACCGGCCTGGGGGGGGAATACCTTCGGAGACGCCTTCGCGGATTTTTTTCAGGACCACTACCAGCGTATGACCCCTGAGGAGATCCAGGAGACACTGCGTCGGATAGAACGCAAGGCGCTGCGCCGCTACGGCGTCGACATCCAGTGCAAGAACACCCCGCCCCAGCAGAACGTCGTGTTCGGTTACGCCCTCAACATCTCGAAATGCAAGGGATACAGGGACTGCGTGGACGCCTGTGTCGACGAAAACAACCTCGGTCGGGACATGCGCTACATCCACGTGCTGGAGATGGATCAGGGCAGCCAGAACCTGCATACGGCCGACCGCTATTACGAACATGAGCAGGTCCCGGTGAAAGACAAGTATTACCTGCCGATCCAGTGCATGCACTGCGACGATCCGCCCTGCGTGAAGGCCTGCCCCGTCGAGGCAACGTGGATGGAACCCGACGGTATCGTGGTGGTGGACTACGACTGGTGCATCGGCTGTCGTTACTGCATGACCGCGTGCCCCTACGAGGCCCGTCATTTCAACTGGGGCGACCCCAAGCTGAGCGGCGCGGCGATCAATCTGGACACCCACTACCTGGGTAATCGTCCCCGCCCGAAGGGCGTGGTCGAGAAATGCCATTTCTGCATACAGCGCACGCGGGAGAATCGCCAGCCCGCCTGCCAGGAAGCCTGCCCGACGGGGGCGCGGGTGTTCGGCAACCTGCTCGATCCGGACAGCGAGATCCGCTACGTGCTGGAAAACAAGGCCGTCTTCCGCCTTAAGGAGGACCTTGGGACCGAGCCCAAGTTCTGGTACTACAGGGACATCTAGTGAGTTTTTTCTACTTTCTGCGCGACGGCCTCCGCAACATGACCAGCGGGCCACCCCGATACTGGCTATGGATGGGATTTCTGCTGGTGATCGTCATCTTTGGCGCCTGGCGTTATCTGCACCAGCTCGATCAGGGTTTGATCGTCACCAATATGAGCAATCAGGTGTCGTGGGGATTTTATATCTCGAACTTCACCTTCCTGGTCGGCGTGGCGGCAGCGGCCGTGATGCTGGCCATACCGGCCTACATCTTCCAACGTCAGGACATCAAGGACGTCGTCCTGATGGGCGACACCATGGCGGTAACCGCGGTGCTGATGGCCCTGAGCTTCATCATGGTCGACCTGGGCCGCCCGGACCGTGTCTGGCACCTGATTCCGGGTATCGGTCGTTTCCACTTCCCCGAATCCATGCTGGCCTGGGACGTGGTCGTGCTCAGTGGTTACCTGCTTCTGAACATCGGCATCTCCTTCTATATCCTGTACAGCCACTACCGGGGCAGCAAACCCAGGCTGCGGCTCTACTTTCCCTTCGTCATCATCGCCATTTTCTGGGCGATCTCGATCCACACGGTGACGGCCTTTCTCTACTCCTCCAACAGCGGCCGTGCGTTCTGGAGCAACCCGCTTCTGGCCCCCCGTTTCATCGCTTCGGCCTTCGCTTCCGGCCCCGCCCTGATGATCATCGGCTTTCAGATCATCCGCAAGATCAGCAACTACCCCATCCCGCAGACCGTGATCAACTCACTGGCTCTGGTAATGGCTGTGGCGCTGCAGATCACCCTGTTTTTCATTGGCGCGGAACTGTTCACCGACTTTTACAACGAAGGTGAACACGCGGCATCCATCCGTTACCTGTTTCTGGGGCTGGACGGTCACAACGCCCTGCAACCCTGGATCTGGACGGCGTTGTGCATGCTCGCCATTGCCGTCACCATCCTGATGATCCACCCGCTACGGCGCAACACGGCATTTCTCAACATAGCCTGTGTACTCACGGTCGCGGGCATCTGGATCGAGAAGGGCATGGGACTGATCATTCCGGCATACGTGCCCACCCCTCTGGGCGAGGTGTACGAATACCTGCCGAACTGGAACGAAATCGCCATCAGCCTGGGGATATGGGCTGCCGGTTTGATGATATTTACAGCCCTGGCCAAGGCCGCCATTCCCATCGAATGCGGGGTGCTGCGAAGTCCAGGCCTGGCCCCCGACGAACCGATCTGCGCGCCACCCAATTCACCGGAAGAACAAACCTCCTCTCAACTGGGCGTACTCGCCGAACGAGACGGAGCACAGGCATCCGCGGCCAGACCGACGCAGATGAAATAGCGTTCCGAACCGGACTGACAGACAAACCACATCTTCGGTCATCCTACCAGTGTGACAGAGACGGCCAGTTTCCCTGACGGGGCACACCCTCCTCGTGCTTCGATAGCGGCCGGTGAAGACGATTGCTGTCCGAAAACTGAACCCGCAGCTCATCCGTTTGGTCGATCTCGACGAGGACATCCGAGGCCAGACAATCGAGCACGTGACCGCCGGTCGTGGCGTCCGCGGTGATCGCGTGGAAGTGAAAGCCGGCGACATTGACCCCGGCAAGGAAGGCCGGCAGCCAGAACCCCGCCAGCGTCGCATCGACGTCGCTCAGGTTGAACGCGACCTGCTGCTGCAAGGCGTCCACCAACGGGGGATAGGGCTTTTCCTGTGCGGGCACGCTGCGCGTCGTCAGCTTCGTGAAACGGCCGGTCACCTTGATGGCATAGGGCAAATCACCCGACGGGAACCGTTCCTGCAGCAGTTCGTGGAGTTCCGTGCAACCGGTTTCCCCGGCAACCCGAAAGGTGTCGTCCGCATCGAAGAAGGTCACGGCGGCGAACGGCGTCAGTTCCTGGTCAACGACCGGCGTGGCCACACCATCGACCCGCACCTGGTAGTACACGCCGTCGACGGCAACCATTTCGCCGTCGAGCGCGACGAACGTCCCCAGTCCGAAATCACCATGTCGCTTCACCTCGCGGAAGCTGGCCCTGCCCTCATAGTCGCCGGCCAGCAGGGCGTCAAGCGTGGATACCTGGAACAGGGTATCCGGCTGCTTGCCGTTTCCCTGTGCGGAGACCTGGCCCCAGGCTATCAGCAACAGCAGCGAAGCGAATATGCGAGCAATCTTCATTGACGGCACCGTGTTTCTTGCGGAATGGTTACACATAAGATTGTGTGTCGCCAGATCCGATTTGGAACGCAGTCGTTGGGTTACGATGCACTCGAATCGAGTCGGCACTGAAGAAGCTTGGTGCCATTGTGCATCTAACCCAACCTACGCCGTTGACGCGATTGAGTGAACAGGCCGAATCTCGCGCGTTGTGACCATGGTTTCGGACTCCGAATGCCGATCGGCTTCCTGTAAACTTCGCTTCCTTGACTGGCGGCCGCCTCAGACGCCTTCGGCTACCCGCCGAACAAATATCATTCCCTCCAGGAGACGACGGCACGCACCATGCCCTGGCTCGTTCGCGGTGACATCGACGGGTTCTTCGGTCTGGCGCTGGACAACCTGGTGCAGCTGCTGGTCATCGTCAGCCTGTGCAAGGCGGTGCTGGGTTTTCCGGACGATCTGCTGTACGGCCACGTTTTGCCCGGCGCCGCCGTCTCACTTCTGGCGGGAAACCTTTTCTACGCCTGGCAGGCCCGAAGACTGGCGGCGCGTGAGCAGCGAACCGATGTCTGCGCCCTGCCCTACGGGATCAACACGGTCTCGCTGTTCGCCTACGTGTTCCTGGTCATGGTGCCGGCCAAGGCGATGGCCACGGCGGCCGGGGTGGAGGACCCCGCGCGGGTCGCATGGCAGGCCGGTTTGCTGGCCTGCTTCGGTTCCGGCCTGATCGAACTGGGCGGGTCGCTGGTCGCGGAGCGAATCAGGCGGATCACCCCGCGCGCGGCCCTGCTGTCGACACTGGCCGGCATCGCGCTGGGATTCATTTCTCTCGGCTTCCTGTTCCGAACCTATGCCCACCCGGTCGTGGGCCTGAGTACGCTGGCCATCATCCTGCTGACCTACTTCGGCAGGGTCCATTTTCGCGGTGGGCTGCCGGGTGGGCTGGTCGCCGTCGCGCTCGGGACCGCCCTGGGCTGGATGCTGGGGATCGCGCCGACGGGGGATCAACCGGCAGCCCCCTCCCTGGCGTTGCCCGTTCCGGTGGCCGGAGATCTGCTGCAGGCGCTTCAGTCGCAGCATGTGTTGACCTATCTCTCGGTCATCATCCCGATGGGACTGTTCAATGTCATCGGCTCGTTGCAGAACATCGAATCGGCCGAGGCCGCGGGAGACACCTACCCAACCGCACCATCGCTGGCGGTCAACGGGGCCGGCACCCTGCTCGCCAGCCTGTTCGGTTCCTGCTTCCCCACCACGCTCTACATCGGCCACCCTGGGTGGAAGGCGATGGGCGCGAGGGCGGGATACTCAATCCTGAACGGTGCCATCCTGAGCGCCCTGATCTTCACCGGCACCCTGTCCTGGCTCGTCTGGGGCGTTCCGGTCGACGCGGGCATGGCGATCGTCCTGTGGATCGGTATCGTCATCTCCGCCCAGGCCTTTCAGGCCGTGCCGCGAGCGCACGCGCCGGCCGTGGTGCTCGGCCTGTTGCCGGGTATCGGCGCCTGGGGCGCGCTGATGATCAAGGACGGCCTGCGCGCGGCAGGTGTCGGCGCTCCCGGGGGACCGCCGTTCTCCGCCGACCTGGTCCCCGTGTTCCATCAGGCCGGGGTCTGGGTCGACGGGGCGTTCGCACTGGAGCAGGGTTTCATCCTGACCGCGATGCTCCTGGCCGCGACGACGGTGTTCGTCATCGAACGCCACTTTGCCCGGGCCGCGTTTTGCTGCCTGATCGCCGCGGCGCTGTCGTCCACTGGCCTGATGCACGGCTTTTCCTGGACCGCCTCGGATACGGTGTTGAGCCTGACGCCGGCCTGGCCCTGGGCGATCGCGTACGCGGTAATGGCGCTCTGCTTCACCGCGGCGAAGTGGGTCACGGTAGCGGACGATGCGGAAAGCTGAACCGGGCACCGGCGGGCTCCGACAAACGGCGAGCGACGATAAGCCGGACAGCCACTCTCATTCACCGTGTCGCGTGCTAGCCTCGTGAGCAGCACCAGACTCTTTCACCAATTCATCCAGGTCGCCGGGGTCATCGACGATGCGGAGGCTCAGCTGCTGAGGGACTGCGGCGTCGGCTACCTGGGTTTCCCGCTGCGACTGCCAGTGAATCGCGAGGACCTGACCGAAGCTGCCGCCGCCGGCATCATTCGCTCGCTTGCCCCGCCCGCTTACGGTATCGCCATCACCTACCAGGACGACGCGAACGACATCGCGGCGTTCACGGGCGACCTCGGCGTGGGCATCGTGCAACTCCACGGCGACATCAGCCAGGGCGAACTCGCGCGCCTGAAACGACAGCGGCCGGCGCTAAAGGTCATCAAGAGCCTGGCGGTCGGACCGGCCGGTGTGGACACCCACACCGGCGTCGAGGATGCTACCGGACGCAAGGACGCGGGCAAGGTAAGGCGGTTCGTGTCGCAGGCACGGGCCGCGTTCGCCCTGTCGGGAAACTACGCTCCGGATAGCTCCTGAGCCAGACGCATCAACGCCAGATCGGCGTGTCTCGGCCCGATCAGTGACAGCCCGAGCGGCCTGCCGTCGACCGTCGCCATCGGCACGGATACCTGTGGTACGCCACACATCGGTGCGATACACGTCAGACGCATGGTCGCCACGCGAATCCGGTCCGACTCGCGATCGTCGAGTCCCTTGCAGGGCGCGGGACCGGGCGTGGTGGGCAGTACGAGGACGGTATCGTCCCGCAGGAGGTCGGTGAGTCGGGCCGTTACCCTGCGACGAAATGCCTGTGCGCTTTCGGTTCCACGCTTCGCGGATTCCCGGACGTCGGCGAATCGCCGGGCCACCTGAGGCCCGAACCGGGGTCGGGTACGGGTGATCCAGTCACCGAAAACGCCCCAGATCTCGGGTACACGGATGCGATTGAAACTCGCCAGCCAGTCGGCGTAGTGGTCATCGCTCAGGTTCGTACGATCAACCTTGTCCGGAAGATTCCGCAGCCGGTCCAGGGCTGCATCGAGTGCCGGACGGGACGCGGGATCCGCGAGTTCCATTGCGTCGCCCAACATCAACGCCCGCTCGAGCCGGTTCCCGGTCGCGCCGTCGTTCTGCGGTCGGCCGAGAAGGACACATCCCGCCCGCAGAAGCAGACCGGATTCTCGCGCCAGCCAGCCCACCGTATCGCAGCTCGGGGAGAGGGCCATCACGCCATCGACGGGGACACTGTGATGGGAGGGGCGCATACCGAAGACACCGCAGTAGCTGGCGGGCACGCGTATCGATCCGGCGGTGTCCGTCCCCAGGGCAAAGTCCACCAGCCTTCCCGCGACCGCCACGGCCGATCCACTGGACGATCCACCGGGGATCGCGTCCGGCGCGGCGGGATTGACCGGCGTCCCGTAGTGCACGTTCTCTCCGGAGAGCCCGAACGCCAGTTCGTCCGCGATCGTAATCCCCGCCAGATGCGCGCCCGCTTCGAGCAGTGCTTCGACAACCGGGGCATTCTTGCTTGCCGGCGCATGGGTCCGCAGCCAGTCCGGGTTGCCGCCGCCCGTGGTGACGCCCTTGACGTCGATGACGTCCTTGACGGCAAAGCTCAGCCCACCGAGCGGCGCATCCGGTGGGGGGCGGCCATCGATATCCAGTCTCAGGCGAAAGGCGCCGAGATCACCTGCCATTCTGTTCCCGCATCGTGGTATACCATTTCGCTGGCGTGAAAGTGTCACTGTAACGGAAACGATGGCCGCAACGCGCCACGACGGCCCGTCATCACCGTCAGCCAAACCAGCCCGTGCCCAGGCGCCCGCCGGGCCTGACGCGCAACAGGACACACGTTCCGGTTTCTCAACCCTGTGATGCGAACGGCGATGTAACAGACAATGAAAAGACATCGCAGAACCGACAACCGGCGGCAGGTACTAGAGTCGCCGCTCACCGGCAATGCCCTGCTCGAGAATCCGATACTGAACAAGGGAACCGCGTTCAGCGAACGGGAGCGAATCGAGCTGGGCCTGCTGGGTCTGTTGCCACCGCACGTGGAAACACTGGAAGTCCAGGCGGAACGGGCGTGGGAAGCGTACCTGCAGGAGAACTCGGACCTCGAGAGATACATCTATCTTCGCAATCTGCAGGACACCAACGAAACCCTTTTCTATCGCCTCATTCACGATCACCTGGCGCAGATGATGCCGATCATCTACACCCCCGTGGTGGGTGAGGCCTGTCAGCAGTTCAGCGAGATCTTTCGCAGACCCCGCGGCCTTTTCATCTCCTGGCCAGAGCGCCGGCGCATCGACGTCATCCTGGACAACGCCATGGTGCAGGACGTCCGCGTCATCGTGGTGACCGACGGCGAAAGGATCCTCGGGCTCGGTGACCAGGGTGCCGGCGGGATGGGGATCCCCATCGGCAAGCTGTCGCTCTATACCGCGTGCGGCGGCATCGACCCGGGCACGACCCTGCCCGTCCTGCTCGATGTCGGCACCAACAACCCGGAGCGACTGGAGGACCCGCTCTACGTCGGCTGGCGACACCGGCGGATCCCGAACAAGGACTACGACGAATTCCTGGATCGCTTCGTACAGGCAGTAAGACGCAAGTGGCCCGATGTGCTTCTGCAGTTCGAGGACTTCGCGCAGACCCACGCCGGCCCCCTGCTCGACAGGTACCGCGACCAGCTCTGCACCTTCAACGATGACATCCAGGGCACGGCCGCCGTCGCCGTCGGTACCCTGCTGGCCGCGTCGAAGGTTGCGGGTGTGCGACTGCGCGATCAGAACGTGGTCTTTCTCGGGGCGGGATCAGCCGGCTGCGGTATCGCGGGTCAGCTGATCCGAACCATGGTCAGGGAGGGCGCAAGCAAGGCCGAGGCACGCAGTCGGCTCTTCCTGGTCGACCGGTCCGGACTGCTGCACGACGGTCTCGTCGATCTGCCGCCGTTCCAGCGGGACCTGGCGCAGTCCCGTGAGAGGGTCGGTGACTGGGCGGACAACCCGGCCGAAGGCATCGGTCTCATGGACGTGGTACGACACGCAAGGCCCTCCATCCTGATCGGGGTATCCGGACAGCCGGGCCTGTTCACCGAGGCCATCATTCGGGAGATGGCCGGAAACGTCGAACGACCCATGATTTTTCCCCTGTCGAACCCCACCTCCCGAATCGAGGCCATGCCCGCCGATCTGATCCGATGGACCGACGGTCGAGCGCTGGTCGCGACCGGCAGCCCGTTCGAGCCGGTTTCGTGGAACGGCAGGCGTTACCCCATTGCACAGTGCAACAACAGCTACATCTTCCCCGGCATGGGACTCGGTATTTTCGCGGTGAAGGCGGGACGGGTCAGCGACGAGATGTTCATGGCCGCGGCAACCGCCCTCGGCGAGAGCTCACCTGCACTGTCAGACCCCCAAGCATCCCTTCTGCCACCCCTGAGAGAGGTACGCAAGGTCTGTCAGAAGATCGCCTTTGCCGTCGCCCGCGAGGCGCAGTCCCAGGGCCTGGGAGAGTCCACTTCCGCCAAAGTCCTGCGTCAGCGAATCGCGGACAGTTTCTGGATTCCGGGCTATTTACCGATGCGGCGGAAATCGCCTTAGGCGATTGCCGGGAAATGACATACCAGATTGTGCAGGATTATCGTTCGTCTACAAGGCGCGGTAACGGACGCATAGTCGAACTATGCAACCGTTGCCGCAACGCCGAAGACGGACGAAAAGACAAGCAGGCTGGTATGTGATTTTCCAGAAATCGCCTTAGCCCTCCGGCTTCCAGGGGGCTCGGGGTTAGCCCGTCTCATCGAACCCCGGATCGTTCCTGTGAGTTGTTCCTGGGCCCCAATAGTTATAACATTGTTATTATTTTGGCGTATCGGAATGGATCATCATGAAGAGTAACTTGCGAAGAATAGGTAACTCCCGCGGTGTGCTGATTCCTGCTTCATTTCTTGCTGCCTGCGAGATCGAGAATGAGATCGAACTGCGCCTGGATGGCCGCCGTATCATTATCGAACCCGTGCACAGACCGCGGACCGGCTGGTTTGACGATTACATTCAAGGGGACGATGAGGACGCCTGGCCGGAATGGGTCGAGTCGGACGACGAGAACGAGGACTGGCAGTGGTAAAGCGAGGCGAAGTTTATTGGGTACGCCTCGATCCGACAAAAGGTAGCGAGATTCGCAAGACCCGCCCGGCAGTCATTGTCTCACCGGACGACATGAATTCGGTGCTTCCGCGAGTAATCGTCGCCCCGCTCACCAGCAAGGGGCAGCCACTGGGATGCCGTCCGGAAATCATGTTCCGGGGTAAGCAGGCGCGAATCCTGCTCGACCAGATCCGATCGATTGATAGACAGAGACTGGGGGAAAAAATGGGAAAGATCGCCCCGGAATTGTGGCAACCCGTCTTGCTGGAGATGTTCTCGTGAGAATCCACTGTGGACACTTCGAGTGCACAAAGTGCGCAGACCAGAGACCATAAACGCATACAACCAAGGTCACCTTACTTCGTGCGCACCTCGATGGTCCCCACAGGGCGATCTGAGCACTCCGTGGGCCACGCCCGACTTCCGCCAGCTAGTGCATGACCGCCGTCACGCCGGTCACGACCATCTGCGTCCCGATCACGGCCAGGATCAGGCCCATGAGTCGCGTCAATACCTTGATGCCGCTGTCACCCAGGTAGCGCACCAGCCGTTCGCCAAAGATGAAGCTCACGAAGGTGATGAGACAGATCGCCAGCACGGCCGCCAGCGTCACGCCAATGTTGACCATTCCGCCGTCGCCAACAAAGTTCATGGCCGTTGCAATCGTACCCGGCCCCGCGAGGATCGGCATGGCCAGCGGGGTGACGGCGACGCCGAGTTCCGTATCCCGGCTGTTGGCATCCTCGACACCCGGCGGGTGATGTACCGGGGAATTTGTCCCCTGCAGCATGTGAAAGCCGATCAGAAACACCAGGATGCCGCCCGTGATCTGGAACGCGGGCAGCGTGATCCCGAACATGTTGAAGATCACGTGGCCGACGAGACAGAACACCACGAGAATCGCGAAACTGACCAGGATGGCGCGAAACGCTACCGCCCGTCTCGTGGCCTTGTCCTCACCATCGGTGAGACTCAGAAATATCGGCGTATTCGCGACCGGATTCATGATCGCGAAAAAACCCATGAACGCCGCCAGCGCCTGACCACCGATATCCTGCATATCATTCCCTGCCCGGGTAGAGCACCCGATTTCAGACGTAGGACGCAGTGAGCCGCTGACTACCTGCGTATCTGCGAGAGATCCCGCACCGCACCCTGCGACGCACTGGTGGTGAGGGCCGCATAGGCCTGCAACGCCTGCGAAACAAACCGCTCACGACCGACCGGTTGCCAGGCATCATCCCCCCTGGCGTCCATCGACAACCGTCGACGGTTCAGTTCGTCGCCGGAAACCGCCACCCTGATGGTGCGATTGGGGATATCGATCTCGATATTATCACCCTCTTCCACCAGACCGATGTTGCCGCCTTCCGCCGCCTCCGGTGAGCAGTGCCCGATCGACAGTCCCGAGGTCCCGCCCGAGAAACGGCCGTCGGTGATCAGCGCGCAGGCCTTGCCCAGTCCCCTGGACTTCAGGTAGCTGGTGGGATAGAGCATCTCCTGCATCCCGGGTCCGCCCTTGGGGCCCTCGTAGCGGATGATGACCACGTCGCCCGCTCCGATGCGGTTGCCGAGAATCGCCTCCACCGCAGCATCCTGACTCTCGAAAACCCTAGCGGGCCCCACGAACCTTAGATTCGACTCGTCCACCCCGGCGGTTTTCACGATACATCCCTCTTCGGCGATGTTTCCATAAAGCACCGCCAGGCCGCCGTCTCTCGAATAGGCGTGTCCCAGGTCGCGGATGCAGCCGCCCTCCCGGTCCAGGTCGAGGTCGGGCCAGCGGGCGTCCTGGCTGAAGGCGACCTGGGTGGGGATTCCGCCCGGTCCGGCCAGGTAACGCAGCTCCACGGCCTCGGCCTCGCTGCGGACGATGTCCCAGCGCTCCAGTGCCTCGCCGATCGTCGCGCTGTGGACCGTATGGCAGCCACGATTCACCAGACCCGCCCTGTCCAGTTCCCCGAGGATACCGATCACCCCGCCAGCGCGGTGGACGTCCTCCATGTGGTACTCGTGCGTGCTCGGCGCGACCTTGCAGAGATGGGGCACCCGTCGGGAGAGCCGGTCGATGTCCACCATGGTGAAATTCACTTCGGCCTGGTTCGCCGCCGCCAGCAGGTGCAGGATAGTGTTGGTGGAACCGCCCATGGCGATATCCAGGGTCATCGCGTTTTCGAAGGCCTCGAAGGTCGCGATGCCTCTAGGCAGGACGGACGCATCGTCACCTTCGTAATAGCGCCGCGCCAGGTCGACGACCAGACGTCCCGCCTCCAGAAACAGTTCCTTTCGCTCAGCGTGGGTGGCGACAAGTGATCCGTTGCCCGGCAGGCTGAGTCCCAACGCCTCGGTGAGGCAGTTCATGGAGTTTGCCGTGAACATGCCGGAACACGAACCGCAGGTGGGACAGGCAGAACGCTCGATCGCGGCCACGTCCTCGTCGGACTCTTTCGGGTCGGCCGCCGTGACCATGGCGTCGACCAGGTCGAGCTTGAGTTCCCCCTTGCCGGCGAGCCTCACCTTGCCCGCCTCCATCGGTCCGCCGGAGACGAACACGGTCGGGATGTTGAGGCGCAGGGCCGCATTCAGCATGCCGGGGGTGATCTTGTCGCAGTTGGAGATGCACACCAGGGCGTCCGCGCAGTGGGCGTTGACCATGTATTCCACCGAGTCCGCGATCAGGTCCCGCGACGGCAGGGAGTAGAGCATGCCGCCATGGCCCATGGCGATGCCATCGTCCACGGCGATGGTGTTGAACTCCTTCGCCACGCCGCCAGCCTTTTCGATCTCCCGGGCCACCAGCTGGCCCAGGTCCTTCAGATGCACATGGCCGGGCACGAACTGGGTGAAGGAATTGGCGATGGCGACGATCGGCTTGTCGAAATCGGCGTCTTTCATGCCGGTGGCGCGCCAAAGCGCCCGGGCACCGGCCATGTTGCGCCCGTGGGTCGTCGTGCGGGAACGGTATTGCGGCATATCGGTCTCGTCAGAAGGTCTGGGTTCGGTAAATTTTGCATTATGCCCGTATTCTCTGACCGTAAACAACGGCGCCTGTTTCAGGGTCTTAGAGGGGTCAAATCTAGTAATATATAGCAAATAGTTACTATATATTACTAGATTTGACCCCTATGACGGATCGGATCGTCTACCTGGTGATGGCCTTGAATGCGTCCAACAGGACATGAGGGTCGTGAATACCCTCGTACACGGGAGAGACTTCCCTGTCGAGCTTGAGTAGCGTGAAAACAGCTGTTTGCGCTGTTCTTACGGAATACTCCACGGTAAAGACACAATCGTCCGGCACCTCGACGAACTGGCCGATAAATGCAAAGTTTGTCGATCCTTCCGGCACGACCCGTGGCCTGTCTCCGGGGACTCTGGGAAGAAACTGACTGTCGATGAAAGGCATCATGCAGGGAATACAAATTGCTTTATCTATTACCGGCTGCATCATGCCCATGATCCCCAGATGCGAGAAAAGCTCCGTGAGAATCTCTTCTCCTGTACAGTCAGACATCTTCTTGTTGACGAAATTACCTTCGTTGTCAGGCAACAGGCCGTCGCCCCAGAACACAAAAACATCTTCCGGTTGATCGATAAAATGCGGTTGATGGGGCAGCACCACCGACATGAACCAGTTGGAATCGGTAATGGTGACCAGCCCACCCGTACCCGGCTTGTTCCCAGTAAACACCTCCATGTGATCGAAGAATGCAGGGTCTTCAAGTGTCGCGGTAAACGACATCCACTTTGATTGATCCACGTGGCCCGAGAACACGGATGGCCTGCCGAAGTCCTCGTGTTTCCGGGCAATATTCTCCCATAGCATCCATGCACCGGCTGTTTCTCCGGTTCCCAGCTTTGCAGGTGAACGCATTGACCCGGTGGTCGAGTTTTCCACCATCGAACCCAGCGTCACAAATACGTAATCTTCCTTCAGTAGGGAAATTTCACATCGTTTCCCATCCTGGACGTAGTGTATGTTGGTCGCAGTCTTCTCTGTATCGGTGATATCAAAATCGATATCCGTGACCCGGCTGTTCATCAGAAACCGCACACCCTGTTTCTCCAGCCATGTCTGTATGGGGAGGATTATCGAATCATACTGGTTGTACACCGTTCTCATGATGCCACCCAGCTTGTTGAAGTCGGGGAGCAGATGAATAAACCGGACGAAATAGCGCCTCATTTCAACGAGGCTACTCCAGCGCTGGAACGCAAATGTGGTGCTCCATAAAAGCCAGAATACGGTGTCAAAAAATTCCTCGGAAAACCAGTCTTCGATCCTCGTGGCGCCCAACGCCTCCTCTGAATGGAACAGGAGCTTGAGCATGTCATATTGGTCGCGTTTACCCAGACCGTAGGAAGACACATCCATCTTTCCGCCATTCTTCAGCAAGCGGGACCTGGAATCCGATATGACCTTTTTGTTGAACTCAAATACCTCATCCGTCACGGACTGATCAGGATTGCTCAACGTGGGTATGCCCGACAGAAGATCCCATGCGCAGACGAAATGCGCTTCGTGCATTCTTCCACCGCGTATGAGATACCCCTCCTCCGGTGAGCCTGAGCCGTCCAAAGCCCCCCCGACCCTGCTGTCCTGCTCCAGGATATGGATATTACTTCCCGACAGGCGCCCTTCCCTGATGAGATAGACGGCTGTTGCCAACGAAGCGATACCCCCTCCGACAAGATATGCCCTTGTCTTCCGGTGATCGATGACCGCCCTGGATTGCTGGCTGGAGGTATTCATGATCTTTGCCGCCCCTCTGAAGTATTGATAGCTTGTCGTTATTGCAGATCGTGGACTGCAGTGTTGTCAGAGCAGGCGACTTTTCCTGAACCGACAGAGTCTCCTGATAGTCATCCACCTTTTCTGTATCCCGCACGGCAAGGGGTCGCTTCGAGCCGGGTGGAAATGGTTTCGCTCCATGGTACCGGAAGCGGCCAACGGGCAGGTCCCCGGCACGCCGACCAGATCGATTCAAGTCCACTTCTACGCTTTACTCGGGAAACGGGGCCGATTCCTCCTCCGGACCGCGCACGAACGACCGCAGGCAAATCCCGCTGAGTCTGTCCTGCCCTGGCATTCTCGTGATCTGATACCCTCACCATGGGGGCCATATGCTACTTTCCACAGGATGTCGAATACACATGCGCCACGGCTGTCTGATCGTGCTGCTGTCGCTTGCGTCACTCACCGCGAAAGCATCAGAGGAATCGACGAGCATGCCGGATTCGCACACGTCCGAGGTCATCTCCCTGATGACGGACTTCGCCCGGCGTACGGGGCTTGATTCCGATCGCCCGCCGCAACGTTACCTGTGGACGGACGCCTTTGCGGTGTGCAACTTTCTGGGCCTGGCAAGCACGACGGGCGATCAACGCTACACCGAACTCGCTCTGGCCCTGGTCGACCAGGTACACCACACCCTCGGCCGTCATCGAGATGACGATTCGCGTAGCGGCTGGATCAGCGGATTAGACGAGCGCGAGGGTGAGGCCCATCCGACACGCGGTGGATTGCGAATCGGCAAACAGTTGCCGGAGCGCAACCAGGGAGGGGCCATTGACGAGCGCCTGGAATGGGAACGCGACGGTCAGTACTTTCATTATCTGACCCGGTGGATGCATGCCCTGGACCAGGCGAGCCGCTCGACGGGAGACTCCCGTTACAACGCCTGGGCACGCGAACTCGCGGCAACCGCACACGACGCCTTCACCTATCCGCCCCCGGTGGGTCTCACCCCCAGGATGTTCTGGAAGATGAGCATTGACCTGAGGCGACCGCTCGTGACCTCGATGGGCCAGCTCGACCCGCTTGACGGCTACGTCACGTCACTGCAGTTGCGCGCCACCGCCGCCGGACCGCCGCAACCGGTCAAAGAGCCAGACCTCGAAGAGGTGACCCGCCGATATGCAGAAATGCTGGATCAATCCAGATTGGCGGGCCCGGATCCGCTGGGTATCGGCGGACTACTGATAGACGCCTGGCGCCTGACACAGCTGGAGAGCGAAGAGGGAGAGCGGGACGAAGGACTGGTCGGGCAATTGCTCGGTGCAGCACTTTCGGGTCTGCAATTCTACGCGAGCAGCGGCGAGCTTCAGGCACCCGCCGGATACCGGCTCGCGTTTCGCGAACTCGGTCTGGCGATCGGGTTGCACGCGGTCGAACGGATGTGGGAAGAGACAGTACGCCGCCGCATCGGTATCAACCCGGAAACGCGCGAAAAACTCGAGGCGCTGATGCGCTATAGGCCCCTCGGCAGGGAAATTGAAACGTTCTGGCGCGATCCCGGGAATCAACGTGCCGGCACCTGGACCGAGCACCTCGACATCAACGAGGTCATGCTGGCGACATCCCTGGCGCCCGACGGATATCTGCTCCTGGGATCGGAATAGCGGATGGGTTCCGAATACCTCGCGTTACACGTTCGACGCCCTCGGCGCGAAAATTCACAACCAAACCTTCACGCCACAACCGGGCATACCGTTCCATCGTCCGGGGGACGACGTGGGCAAATGAACGTGTGGGGCTAGCGCTTCAATCGGCCAGGCATCAGATTTCATTGTCATTACCCGAGCCGCTTTCCGGCCAGCGTCGGTTCCTTGTCGGTGCGGGTCTCGAGTTTCAGGTAACTCACGAGGCGAACACTGCCGTCCCGGTGCAAGGCCTCGTGAATCTGCCGCACGGCAGCCAGAATCTCATCCAGTTCCCCCTCGATGTCGGTCCCCGATGCGTGCGTTTCGACAAGGAAATCGTGCCCCTTCAGCATTTCCACGACACGCGTGATCTCCCGCCTGACGGAGACACCGTCACCGATGGGTATGACCTGCAGTTCCGCGGTTGCTTTCATTATTTTTTCTTCCAGTTGCACGTCACTTGTGTGGTGACCTGAATATTTCTGCGAAACGACTTCGAACCGGCTTTACGAGGTTGTACCTGAAAAACGGAAAGACAACAGCCATACGCCGAACCCCTCGTGCTGAACCGTACCGACAGCGCGTATCCGCCGCATTGTCGGGGCAAACGCACGCGATTCTTACCCTCACGTCGCCTCCGCCGATTCCAGCACCGAGACGGCACGCGCGAAAAGCGCGTCGCCCTGCGCGAGCAGTTCTTTGCACCGGACTTCGTCCTCCCCGCGGGGGTCATCACGCAAACGCGCGATCAGGGAGAGATCCGCGGCGGCCAGGTGGTCTTCCTGCACCAGGCTCGAGTCGATCAGACCCAGTGATGGCGGTTCGTCGGTGTCGTGACCGCCCCAGATGACGAGTGCCTGCAAGGCGATCTCCACCGCCTCGCGCATCGGGGCCAGCGCCTCGACCGGAAATCCGCCATCGCCGAGTACCGTCGCCATGCGCTGCTTGTGCCTTCCCTCGGCGAGGTGGGTAAGCGCCTCGCCCAGCCGCCTGGCCTGCCCGTCGTCTTTCGGCGTAGCCTCCGTCGTGGCACGGTACAGTGTCCGGGCCGAGTCCGCGTCGGCGCGCAATACCCCGGCCGCGATCAGTTCCTGGATGCTTGCATGGGTGGCCCGGTCCATTAACGTCAAGCGCGGCGCCTTTTCCGGAAACAACGCCTCCACCTGCCGGTCGAGCGCATCCCGCAGCACGTCATCCGCCCGTTCCGCCACCACCACGAGGGTCCGGTTTTCACCCTCGCCATGCAGTTCGATCAGGTCGAGACCATCCTGCGACCGGGAGAGGATCTCCTCGGTCAACCGCTCGAGCGGATCGATGGCCTTCGCTTCGACGGGTTTCCGTTCGTCCGCGAACAGGGTGCCGACACGCTCCAGAAACGCGGCGCGCCCCGATGGCAGGGCCATTTCCTTCCCGCCTTTTCCGTCCACCACGCCCTCGGCCAGCGAGCGTTTCTGTTCCAGCAGGGACAGCATGCGATGTTCGATGGAGTTTTCGGTGACCAGGTTGATCACCTGCACCGGGCGTTTCTGGTGTTTGCGCCAGGCGCGGGCGATCCGTTGTTCCAGCTTGGCCGGATTCCAGGGGAGATCCAGGTTGATCACCACGTCGGCGACCTGAAGGTTCAACCCCACCGCACCGGAGTCCGTCGAGAGAAACATCCGGCATTCAGGATCGTCCCTGAACCGGCGGATCTCCGCGCGGCGTTTCGCTTGCGGGACCTTGCCGGTATGCCAAGCATGGTCCAGGCCAAGTTGCCCGACCTGTTCGCGCACCAGCTCGAGCATGCGTTGCCACTCTGAAAAGACGATGATCTTGTGGTCGCCGTCCTCCATGATCTCGCTGACGATGCTGTCCAGCTCCTTCAACTTGGGCGAGATGCGGCACTCCTGGTCGAGGATATAGGGCGTGTCGCAGAGCATGCGCATGCAGGCCAGCATCTGCTGGAGAAGCTCCATTTCCTCCTTTTTCAGGGGCCGGTTCCGCGCCATGGCGGCCAGGCGCGCCGCCCTCGTCTCGTATTCCCCGTAGCGCAGC
>JAYENI010000160.1:0-9153 GCA_034722015.1 Pseudomonadota bacterium | reverse complement strand
CTGCCATGGGGGAGGAACAATCGGGCTCCTTCCCCCTTTGAGGGGGAAGGCCGGGATGGGGGTGGGCGCCTGAGGATGGATCGGAATCGGTTGAAGGTTTCGACCCCCCTCCTGGCCTCCCCCCTGCCATGGGGGAGGAACAATCGGGCTCCTTCCCCCTCGAGGGGGAAGGTCGGGATGGGGGTGGGATCTCGGGTCTGGGCCTGTGTCGGTTGATGGTTTCGACCCCCTCCTTGGCCCCCCCCCCTGCCAGGGGGAGGAATCTCAATGGATGCCTAACGCTGGGGAGCCACGTTGAGAAGCACAAATAGTTTGACTCCGGGACTCGCGGCCGCCGGGGTGCTGGTCCTGGTCCTCGCGATGCCGGGCTGTGATCGCAAGTCAAAGACGGCGACCGCAGAGGTCCCCGAAGTCGAAGTCGTCGACGTCGTGAAGAAGTCGATACCCGACTTCCGAGAATATGTCGGCAACACCGCCTCGGTACAGTCCGTGACGCTGGTCGCGCGGGAGGAAGGTTTCCTGCAGACGCGTGAATTCTCCGAAGGGACCGACGTCGCCGGGGGGGAGCTGCTGTACACGATCGACCCGAAACCCTTCGAGGCGAACCTCGAAAAGGCCCGGGGTGACCTCGCTCAGGCTCAGGCCAACCTCGAAAACGCGCAACGCGAGGTCCGTCGGTACAAGAAACTGCTCAAGACCGAGGACGTCTCCCGGGAACGCTACGACGAACTGGTCACGACCAGTCAGGTCGATGCCAGTCAGGTCAAGTCGGCACAGGCGGCCGTGAATCTGGCGAAGTTGAACCTGGGGTACACGAAGATCCATGCGCCCTTCAGCGGCCGGATCGGCAAGACCCTGGTGGATACCGGCAACCTTGTCGGGCCGGGGCACGAGGACAAGCTGGCGCTGCTGGTGCAGCTGGATCCCATCTATGCCTACTTCCACCCGCGGGACAGGGACCTCACGCAGCTGGCGGGCAGGATCCGCACAGGCGTCACACCGGTCGAGGTCAGCCCGCCGCACGACGAGGACAAGACCTGGTCCGGCAAGGTCGACTTCATCGACAATACCGTCGACAGCGCGACCAATACCATCACCATGCGCGCGCTGGTCGAAAATCCCGACAAGACCCTGTTGCCGGGACAGTACGTCAACGTGCGTGTCGACCTGGGCGAACGCCCCGATGCCCTGCTCGTGCCCGCCGAGGCGCTGGTGCAGCGCCAGACCCGCCTGCAGCTCTACGTGGTGGGGCCGGACGCCAAGGTCGAGGTCCGGGACGTCGAGGCCGGCGCCGAGATTGGCGGTCAGCGCGTGATCGAGTCGGGCCTCAAGGCGGGCGAACGGGTGGCCGTGACCGGTTTGCAGAAACTCAAGACCGGGACCCTGGTAAAAATCCGAACCGCAAAGGCGAAGCCATAAGGACTGCTGCGGTCTCTCCCGGTACCGACTCTTCCATTCCCGTCATCCGCCCCTAGAAAAAGGACTGTCACCAGGCAATGTTCGTCAAGTTCTTCATCGACCGTCCGATCTTCGCCTCGGTCATCGCCATCATCATCGTGCTGGCGGGCGTATTCTCCATTCCCTTCCTGCCGGTGGCCCAGTTTCCTTCCATCACGCCGCCGACCGTGGTCGTGGATGCCACCTTTACCGGCGCCAATTCGGAGGTCGTGGAGTCGACCGTGACCGCGCCGCTGGAAGAGCAGATCAACGGTGTAAAGGGCATGATGTACATGTCCTCGACCAGCGCCGACGATGGCAGCAGCACCATCACCGTGACCTTCGAGGTCGGCTACGACCCGGACATCGCCGCGGTCGACGTCCAGAACCGCGTGGCGCTGGCCCAGCCCCAACTGCCGCAGGAGGTGGCGCGCGAGGGTATCGACATCGAGAAGCAGGCGCCCTTCGTGACCCTGTGCATGGGACTCGTCTCCCCCGACGGGCGTTACGACGACGCCTATCTCAGTAATTATGCCGACATCCACGTCGCGGACATCCTGCGCCGCATCAAGGGCGTCGGGGCGGTGACATTGTTCGGCATGCGCCGCTACGCCATGCGCATCTGGCTCGATCCCGACAAGCTGACCTCGCTGGGTATGACCCCGACGGACGTGGCGGACGCCATCACCGCGCAGAATCTGGAAGTGGCCGCCGGCGCCCTTGGCCAGCCACCCGCTCCCGCGCACCAGAAGTTCCACTACCCCCTGGGGGCGAAGGGTCGGCTCAAGGCCGCGGGCGAGTTCGGGGACATTATTCTGCGCGCCGACCCCGGGGGCTCGATCGTGCGCATCCGGGATGTGGGGCGGGCTGAGATGGGTGCAGAGACCTACGACGACTACGGGACCCTCAACGGCGAGAAGACCATCAATATCTGCCTTTTCGAGTCCCCGGGCGGAAATTCCCTGGATATCGCCAGCCGGACCTACGCGGAAATGGCGCGACTTGCCGGGCATTTTCCGGACGGGATGGAATACCGGATCATCTACGACACCACCCGATTCGTGCGCGCCTCGATCCGTGAGGTGGTCATCACGCTGCTCGAGGCCGTCGCTCTGGTGTTTCTGGTGATATTCGTTTTCCTGCGGGACTGGCGGGCGACGCTGATACCCGCGATCACGATCCCGGTCTCGCTGATCGGCACCTTCGCGCTGCTCAAGCTCATGGGGTTCTCCGTCAATACCTTCACGCTCTTCGGACTGGTGCTGGCCGTGGGTCTCGTCGTGGACGACGCCATCGTCGTGGTGGAGAACGTGGCACGCCAGTTGGTGGAAAAGGATCTCTCCCCGCGCGAGGCGGCCGCGGTCGCGATGGGGGAGGTCACAGGCCCCGTGATCGCCACGACCCTGATCCTGTTTGCGGTGTTCGTGCCGGTGGCATTCCTGCCCAACGTCTCGGGTCAGCTCTATCGCCAGTTCGCCCTGACCATTGTGTGCGCGGTGGGGATCTCCGCGATCAATGCGCTGACCCTGAGTCCGGCCCTGAGCGCCGTGTTCCTGCGGCGGAAAGAAGCGAAGACCGGCGGCGCGCTGGGCGGGTTCGCCCGCGGCTTCGCCGCCTTGCAGGACGGGTACGAGCGTGCCGTGCATGTGCTGGCCCGCCACTGGATCTGGGTCGTCGCAACGTTCGTCCTGCTGGTGGCGGCAACGCTCTACATGTTCCGCCTCGTCCCGGTCGGCTTCGTGCCGAACGAGGACCAGGGCTACTTCATGGTCACCATCGAGTTGCCCGAGGGCGCCTCGCTGCAGCGGACCCTCGATGTCATGACGCGCGTGGACGATATCCTCAAGGATACGAAGGGTGTCGACGATGTCGTGGCATTCGGCGGCTACAGCTTTATCGATAATGCGACGGCCTCGAACGTGGCCAATGTCTTCGGCGTGCTCGCGCCCTGGTCGCAACGCAAGTCGCCGGACCTGCATGTCGAGGCCATCATCAAGGAAGTCAGCGTGGAGTTCGCCAGGATCGAGGAGGCCGTCATCGCCGTCTTCAACCCGCCGGCGATCCACGGCATGAGCCAGACGGGAGGGTTCCAGTTCGTCCTGGAGGACCGCGAGAGCGCGCCAATCCACCAACTCGCCGATCTCGCCCACCAGATGGTCGAGGAGGGCAACAGGCGCCCCGAGCTGCAGGGGCTTTACACCAGCATCAACGCCGAGACCCCGGGCTATTTCATCGAGCTGGACCGCACCAAGGCGATGACCGAAGGCGTGGAGATCTCGGACATCTTCGACGCACTGCAGATTTATATGGGCTCGTTCTACGTCAACGACTTCAACCGCTTCGGCCGTGTCTATCACGTCTACGTGCAGGCCGAAGCGGATGCGCGCGCGGAAGAAGAGGACATCAACCGTATCCACGTCCGCAATCGTGACGGCAGCATGACACCGCTGGGTGCGCTGGTCGCGGTCCGGCCCGTGACCGGCGCGCGCGACATCACCCACTACAACATGTACCGCGCCGCCACCATTAATGGAGAAGCCGGAGACGGGTACAGCTCCGGACAGGCCATCGCGGCCATGGAGGAACTGGCCGCCGACCTCCTGCCGCCGGGCTACGGGTACGAGTGGACCGGCCTGGCCTTCGAGCAACTCAAATCCGGCCACCTCACCGCGGTCGTTTTCGCGCTCTCGCTGGTGTTTGCCTTCCTGTTCCTGGCTGCACTCTACGAGAGCTGGACCATGCCCTTCATGGTCATCCTGGCGGTGCCGCTGGCCATCCTGGGGGCGCTCTCGGCCCAGTACATCCGCGGACTCGACAACGACATCTACTGCCAGATCGGCCTGGTGATGCTGATCGGACTGGCCAGCAAGAACGCCATCCTGATCGTGGAATTCGCCCGGCGTCGCCGGCGTGAGGGTCTGCCGATCGTCGAAGCCGCCGCCGAAGCGGCACGGGTACGTCTGCGCCCGGTCCTGATGACCGCGTTCGCCTTCATCCTCGGCGTGCTGCCGCTGGTGTTCGCCGAGGGCGCGGGCGCGGCGGGCCGCCACTCCATCGGCACCGCTGTGTTCGGCGGGATGCTACTGGCGACGGTCCTCAGTCTGATCCTGGTACCGGTGCTCTACGTCGTGATCGAAAGCATGCGGGAACGCGGTAAAGGAAAATCACCTGCCGAAGCCGCGTAGGATAGGGAGGATTTTTTGGCGGGACCAGCGGAGTTCCGTAAGATTTCATGGCGATGGCGGCCCCGACGAAGTTGCAAGCAGCCATCCAGAACCGCCGGGACGAGACGGAACATGAATACCGTCGCTGCCACCAGCAGGACGAACACCGCGGGACAGCTTCGATTCCTGCGCAGTTTCGTTAAGTCATCGCCTTCGGATTCGACCGTCCTGGAGGAGGGGCAAGCCCTGGCGAGGCAGGGGATTGCTGCGCGAAAAGACCTACTCGGCTCGCGGTGCAATTCCGCGTCTGTTACATTCCCCGATACCGGGAGCGTCTGGTTTCCGGGTCGGGTTGTCCGCTGCCGTTCGAAAAGTGGGACGCGGCGGCATCGGGAACCGACATCGAGCCTCCGATCCCCATCGTTACCAACTCTCGCGTGGACCGGTAACTCGGGATTACATAAAGAAAAAATTGTAGCTTCCGAACCTAGCTACTAGAATCTCTTCGGATGCCGGAAACACGCAATAAGGAGGCATTCCCAGGGGAGGGCGGTAAATCCCATCGCCCGCCCACTAATCTTAAGAAAACGAATAGTCTGCCATGGCCCAAAGTCTACCTTTTCCTCAGCTTCTGGATGTTCTTACGGATCACGTAGATAGGAAAGAAAGCGGGACCTTGTTCGTGCATTCGGAAAGCAACCACGTGATCACGTTTGTCCTGGATGAAGGCAGGATCACTGCGCTGTACCATGGCCCGAGGCGGGGGCGCAAAGCGATTGGCCCGATCAGTGACGTCACCGGTGGTACCTATCGTTTCGAAACCACGGGACCAAGCGGCGCCACCCAGGATCTACCGTCCACCCCCGAGCTTCTCGACCGGCTAAGGAACCCGCCAACAGCGGGCAATGCCGAAGTGGTGACAGCGGGTGGCGCGTCGAATCTCTCACCGAAGGACAAGAACAAGATCTGCCTGGAGCTGAAAGACCTCCTGGCGACGCACCTGGGTCCCATTGCAGGCATCGTTTTCGACGGGGCGCTCAGCGGTGCCGGGGACTTCTGCACAACCCACGGAGGCACTCAGGAATTCATAGAGAAGTTGGCCGAGGACATCGAAGACGCATCGGAGGCCGCCGAATTTCGGGAAAAGGCCAACGCAGTGTTGGGCCGCATTCTCGAACAACACGGATCTTGACGCCGAAGGCATAGCGGGCGAAAAAGCACCCTTTGGGAATCCGCCACACGGCGCCACGATTCATGAGGCGGCTATTGCGCGTTCCCGGCTGAACATCCCGTACCCACTCGACAGGGCATCGCTCCCCAACGATAACAATATCCATTCCCCGGGAAACCGTACCGGATCGTACAATCCGGTCGGACTTGCCAAAAGATCCCGGTACTTTCCTGTACGACACACGGGCCGTCCGAGGACGGCCCGCTGGATTGCATCAGGATTTACCTTTCAGATGTTTCATGGCAGTGATCAGGCTGCGCCGCATGAGCTCGAATGCCTGGGCAAGATCCGAGATCTCGTCATCGCGTGCCGCAACGGTCACCGCGCGATTGAGGTCCCCCTGACTCACCGCGGTCGCCACTTCGGTGATGTCTCTGATCGGAACCAGGATCAGGTGCCTGACCAGCATATTGACCACGATGAACAGAATTGCAAACAACACGGTGATGGCGCCGATCACGAACAGGCTGCGCTGAATACTCAGGGCCTGGACATCGGCCAGCGGTACCCCGACCAGACTCACGCCAACCACGTCCTCGGTCTTGTAGCCGTATCCGCTGTCGTCGCTGAAGCGGACCTTCTGGTCCTGCGGCGCTGTTGCCGGATCGCCATGGCACCGCAGGCAGCCCTTTTTGCTCACCTTCGGCGCCGAGCTCACCAGATAGGATTTACCTCCGATCACCCCTTCTTCGTTCAGCGAGGCGAGTTGCCGGTCAGAACGAAAGCGCTTGAGGAGCTCGTCTTCCAGCCCCTTGACCGTGTTGTCCGGGTTCAGCGGATTATCCGACGCGTTCTTTATGTAGTAACTCGGCTGCTTCTGGTTCAGGTACCCGGCGATGCGCGCCGTGGCCACGATGCCGGAAATCGCGGGAGTGTAGTAGATATCCTGCTTCATCAGATGCGGACGCAGGTCGGTGGCGACGTAATCCTGGATCGACTTCACCACGTCCACGAGCAGCACCAGGTCTTCGCTTGCCCGGTCGTAAACCTGTTTCTTGGTGACCAGGTAGACACTCGGAGCAGCGATCAGGATACTGATAAGGTACAGGAGGACCAGTGAAAGATTGAATTTTTTGGCTAGGCTGCGCTTTGCGGTTTTTGTTGCCACTGCGATTCTCCTCTTGTTGGCGGTGTTTAGAAATCGCTGGAAACTCTCCCTGATACAGGCCGGATAGTCGATACTCAAACGTTTTGTTGTTCGGCTCCCGAACCGGGCTTCAGTTTTTTCGCCGGGCTCTCGGAGGATCGCTGGCGAGATCCAATGCATTCACACACTGCACGGACCGACGAATGTTTTCCCTTTCGCTTCGGACTGTCAACTGCGCAGAGGGAGTTTGACACACTTTTTTGCGGTCTCATTCAGATCATTCGCGCGGTCAATTCGGTACTTGTCGAGGGAACCGGAATCCGATGACCCAATGCGCTGCAGATGTGGCATCTGTTCAGGGATATCGTGTCGGCGAAGCTACCCCAATCGTGAAATTTGGAACGGTGGTGTTTCTACGATCTTGACAGTTCGGTCCGGTCTATTCCTTGGTCGGGATCGAGCCGGACAGGATGTGACGCGTCTCTCACCACATCCTATGCCTTGCGTCTGACCCGCGAGACGTCCGCTCAATGCTGAATCAAGCCGCGGAAGGACGTTGAGGTTCAAGGATTCACGGGCAGGCATCCGAACGGCGGGAATCGGTTCGAGACATGACCGACTCTGGGGGCCAGGCATGCCGGCGACAGGCTGTTGTACAGAAGTATAGTGATCAAATGATGCGGGTCAAGTCCCACACCGCGACGGCGAGGACCGCCGGTACGGGTCTTGGCGCAGACGGTTACCGTCGCCATCAGCCCGAACCAACCGTTCTCTACCGGATCATCGACCCGCATTACCCTGCGTTTGCCGCCCATCGGGCGGTTCGGTAACTCGGTTCTTCCCAATCGATGGCGCCACGGCCTCGAACGTGGCCAATGTCTTCGGCATCCTTGCACCTTGGTCGAAACGCAAGTCCCCGGATCTGCGCGTCGACGCGATCATCAAGCAGGTCAGCAAGAAGTTCGGGGGGATCGAGGAGGCCGTCATCGCCGTGTTCAACCCGCCGGCGATACACGGCATGAGCCAGACCGGCGGGTTCCAGTTCGTCCTGGAGGACCGCGAGAGCGCGCCGATCCATCAGCTTGCGGATCTGGCGCACCGCATGGTCGAGGAGGGCAACAAGCGCCCCGAACTGCAGGGCCTGTACACCAGTATCAATGCCGAGACCCCGGGCTATTTCATCGAGCTGGATCGCACCAAGGCGATGACCGAAGGGGTGGAGATATCGGACATCTTCGACGCACTGCAGATCACTATGGGATCGCTCTATGTCAACGACTTCAACCGCTTCGGTCGCGTCTATCACGTCTACGTGCAGGCCGAGTCCGACGCCCGCGATATCACCCACTACAACATGTACCGCTCCGCGACCATCAACGGCGAGGCGGGCGACGGTTACAGTTCGGGTCAGGCCATCGGGGCCATGGAGCAACTGGCCGCGGACCTCCTGCCGCCGGGATACGGGTACGAGTGGACCGGGCTGGCCTTCGCGCAACTGAAGTCCGGACACCTCACCGCCGTCGTCTTCGCGCTGGCGCTGGTGTTTACCTTCCTGTTCCTGGCCGCGCTCTATGAAAGCTGGAGCATGCCCTTCATGGTCATCCTGGCGGTGCCGTTGGCCATCCTGGGGGCGCTGTCGGCGCAGTACATCCGGGGGCTCGACAACGATATCTACTGCCAGGTAGGCCTGGTGATGCTGATCGGGCTGGCGAGCAAGAACGCCATCCTGATCGTGGAATTCGCCCGGCGTCGCCGGCGTGAGGGTCTGCCGATCGTCGAAGCCGCCGCCGAAGCGGCACGGGTACGTCTGCGCCCGGTCCTGATGACCGCGTTCGCCTTCATCCTCGGCGTGCTGCCGCTGGTGTTCGCCGAGGGCGCGGGCGCGGCGGGCCGGCACTCCATCGGCACCGCTGTGTTCGGCGGGATGCTACTGGCCACCGTGCTCAGTCTGGTGCTGGTGCCGGTCCTGTACGTCGTCATCGAGACGATGCGCGAACGTGGTCAGCATGATATGACCCCAATACACGACCCGTACCCTTATCGCGTACCCCGCGACCGACTCTCGAAACATGATCAGACCCCAATATTCGGTGGTGACATTCAATTTCCTGATTACCTACATGTCTAAGCTATCACCAGGTGGACCTGACATTCAGAGCCCGCCGTCCTCACCGTGTCTCATGCGGGGCTTCGTTACCCAACCCACTACACACAAAAAACTCTTGCGGTGGGTT
>JAYENI010000159.1:0-30486 GCA_034722015.1 Pseudomonadota bacterium | reverse complement strand
GCTGGGTGCGGCCATAACCCGGTGCGCCTTTTTGCTTGCCCGCCTTGCGCGACGGCGGCTCGGATTCCTCGCTCTCCGTCTGGGTGGGCGCCGTTCCTTCTTCTTTCCCCGGCGCCTCCTCCCCGGCCTCGCTCCGGTCTGCCTGAGCCTGGCCTTCAGCCTCTTCGGCTCCGGTTTCTTCTTCCTCTTCGCATCCCGCGTCGTCTGCATCGCTCTCCTCGGCACTCACCCAGGGGGCTTGCGTGCTCGGTGGGCGCGAGCTGTTTTTCGGATTCTGGTCCAGACGCTCCCGGGCCTCTTTCAGATCGTCCAACAGCTTCGTCGAGAGCTTGATCAGATCATCGTGACTCAGCGAGTGGATGTACGCCTCGTCAATCTGGCGTAAGCTGTTTTTCCCAAGCAGCATTCGGATCTGGACACTCAGTTTGGTGGGGCGGAACATGCTTCTGTTCCCCACTACCTTCTCACGGATAAGTGCTATTGTCTAGTGCTAATAATCACTGGGGGGTCTGAACGATTACGCGTGAAGGCGTGAAGGAACTGCCTGCACCCAACACGGCAAGTCCAGACACTATTCGTGCAATGAGCCTTGATCTGTTCTTTGATTATCTGGCAATGAAACTCAATGGGCCAAAGGCCGATGGCAAGCACATCGTGCTCAATTTCGATTTCACCGATGTGGGTGACAAGTACATGATCGAAATGACCAACGGTGTGCTGAACCACACACCTGACAAACAGGCTGATAAGGCGGACGCGACTATCACGCTGTCACGCGACACACTGAATCAGATCATCCTCAAGGAAACAACGCTGCAGAAGGCGGTTGATTCTGGCAAGGTGAAGATTACGGGCAGCCAAGCGAAACTGAACGAGATGCTATCCTATCTCGACAGCTTTGAGTTCTGGTTCAATATAGTGACACCTTAATAAGCAGGCAGTAATGGCGGCGGCCTTCGGGTCGCCGTTTTGCATTGTGCTAAAGGTCCGAAGGTGGCCGATAGTTGCCTAACTGGGATCCCGCAATAGCGGGATTCTCTGTTCCCGGGGGTGTCTGCTTTTGCGTCGACTCCTGCCGTTTGTCGGCTTACTCTTCATCTCTTAAAATATGATGCAGACCATTAGCTTTTCTTGATTTGTAATTCAGAAAGTGAAGAGAAAAACAGCTGGTAATCAGAAGGAAAGAATCACTGCTGGTATCTAACAACTGTCGGCAAAAGTGGCAGCACTCGAGTTGTGCCAGCAAGTAACTGATTGAGTAACGTGGAGAATCAAAACCGGGGAGCAGTCCTGTCCGTATCCGTTCCTCGATCCTCTCTTTCCTGTACCCGGTAAGCCATGCGGTGGACAACCGCGGTCCTTCCCGACATTGGCGGGCCTCGTTCGTTATCGCGATGAAACCGGATTCGGGATTGAGAAATCCCGGGGTTTCGGTCTCGGGGTCAAGGCAGCCCCGCCACGCGTTGTCCGTCGACCAGCCGGCCGCAGGCGCGAGGCCATTCCAGCCTGGCCGTCGTCTCGGCACGGCACCGACGAACTTTTATCCGATGTCTCCCCCGGAGTCCGCGAAGACCATGTGAAAGGTGGGAATTTCGACCGATGCCATCAGCCGCTGGGCGTCGCGCACCCGCGTGCAGCGCATCAGGTCCATGAAACCGACGAGTGTGCCCGCCCCGCCGCGCCGAAACCGGTCCAGTTCCAGCACAGCCGGTTGCCCGGGCCTTCCGACGCTCGCTCCAGGATGCCGTGTGCCCCCTGGTGGAACGACTTTGTCGTTTCCGGGTGGGCCCGGCGTTCGAACCTTTCGTGGTGGACCTGCGAGGCGACCCATTCGTTGCCGCGACGCAGACCTCCGTCGAGGAACCGTTCCACGAAGAAGTCGGAGGTGTCCGCACAACTGTAGGTTACACCCCAGGAAAGGCGCCGGTTGCGGCCTGATATGATCCCCGGCAGTCCGGGAACCGATGCGCCTTTCACCTGCTCCTCGCCGATGTCGAGGATGCACTCGAACATGATGGCCGGAAGGCGGTTGATCTCCAGGTGCGGGTCGTTTGCCAGCAGCGGCAGACCCGACGCGTTGCAGGCCCCGGAGGATACCCAGGCGTTGCTGCCACCGGCCGCCGGCACGGGTACGCGCCCGTGGCACCCCGGATAGGGCGTCGGCAGGCTGGATACCGACAGGATAATTTCCCGGTCGAGCCCCTCGAGTGCGGGAAAAAGCTCCGATAGACGCGTGTCGTCCACGCCCAGATGCACCAGCTCCATGACAAAGAGTTCGACGAAACGCTGACCTTCGGCCAGTCCCGAATAGGCCATCAGCTTTAGCAGGGAGAGTACGTCTTCGGATTTGAACGCGGCAGGTCGCCCGCTTGTCACCCTCAGCCACCACGGGTAGAACCTGCGCCACGCGGTGTTGATGCCGGCGCAGTACGCTTCGAGATCCTCGCGATAGCGGCCTTTCACGCGGTCGATGTGCTTTCGTGCGTCGCGGGCGAACCCCAGGCGCCGGAAATGGAGGTCGACTTCGAGCAGTTCGTCGCTATCGGCAAATCATTCGCAGATCCTGCCCTGCGCGACGGAGCGCATCAGTGCGATCTGAGCGCCGCGGTATCTGCCGTGCAACCATCCCAGCGCGTACATCGCATCGGTCCAGTTGTTTGCCCCGGCCGCTGGTGCGGGTCCGGATAGCCTGGGTTCGATCGAGTCAAGAACGGCGTCCATTTGATCGTGTCGACAGGTCGTCCGAGGGACGGAACGTTGATTGAGAGACCGCTGGTCGAATCATCGGTGGCTGCCCGGGTATCCGGCCGGCTTATCGACGCCGCGCAACCGTCTGTTCAATGATTTTAATACGCCGTTGGCCGAACGAGTTGCCCCGGATCCGTTGCCCTGCGACGATCCGGTCGCGCCGTCGGGCAATTGCAGGGGGCTGGAAAACGGTCGGGCGTTTCTCACGCGCGTGCCTCACCCCGGGGACAATCGACTCAGCATGAGCGTGGTTACTCTTGTAAACTTCCCGCGTCCGGCCGCTCGGACAGGCTCCTAGTCGGGGTCGGAGCAGCCCAAAATCAGATTACTGACAGGAAAGGGAACGGAAAGCCGCACCATGAAGCACGTCGACATCCAGAAAAACGTTTTGCGGGCAATGCATGAGGGAGGGTTCTACGATGGCTTGATGGCCGCCGGTGACGAATTGGACCGGGTCAAGCATTTTCTGCGGATCCTGGACGGGAAACGCGACCCCGAACCCGGCCTTCCCTACCAGAACCCCTGGATGTGGCCGATCTTTCCCGGCCTGAGGAGCCAACCTGTCCACGAGCGGGTCGAAGGCATCGGCACCGAGGTACTGGAGGAGCACTTCGAGGTCATTCGCGACGAGGTGTTGCGTCTCGGTAACGATTTGTACGTGCCCTATACCACCAAGACGACCGGGGAAGAAGGTGACTGGTCGGTATTTCCGCTCACCTACATGGGGGTCAAGGTGGATCCGCTGCTCGGGTTCTGCCCCGAAACCTGGCGCGTGGTGACCTCATTGCCCCGCACCTGTTACCGGTATCCCTGGGGTGACGTCCTGTTCTCCCGTCACAAGCCCGGCACCCATCTGCCGGCACATTGCAGCGTGGACAACCTGCGATTGCGATGCCATTTGCCCATCACCGTGCCGGCGGGTCCCGAGATTCGTGTCGCGAACGGCAAGTACGCCTGGACCGAGGGCAAGTGCTTCCTGTTCGAGGACTCCTTCGAGCATGAGGTTTGGCACCATGGTGACACCAACCGATTGATACTCATCCTCGATTTCTGGCACCCGGACTTCACCGAGACCGAGGTTCGCGCCCTGACCGCGGGATTCAGAAAGCGCGAGATCCGGGAGATCTTTTTCGAGCTTCGGCTCAGCCGGGCCGCCTCGGAGTACCGGGATTTCTTCCTCGACGCCTTCCGCCGCGAGGACGATGACGACCTGATTCGCGAATTCTGGCCGTCGGCTGGCGGTAGCTGACGGATCTCGGCGCGCCGGTTCGGCAAGACCGTGAAAACGGTCATGATTTCGGCGGGGGATGCCTCAGGTGACCCGATCGCCGCCGGATTTGTCGATGCGCTGCGCGCGTTGCGGCCCGACACCCGGTTTGTCGGGCTCGGCGGGGATGCCATGGAGCGCGCCGGCACGGAAATCATCGTGCCGCAACGCGATGTTGCGGTGGCAGGTCTGGTGGAGGTGGTGCGGCACCTGCCCCGCATCCTGCGCGCCAAACGTCGTCTTAAGGAGGCGCTCCTGACTGAGCGGCCCGAGCTGGTCGTGCTGGTTGACACCCCGGATTTCAATCTTCCCTTTGCCCGCGATGCCCGCGCGGCGGGTGCGAAAGTTCTGTACTACGTGAGTCCCCAGGTCTGGGCCTGGCGCCGGGGACGAATACATACGGTTGCCGAGCGCGTCGATCGTCTTGCCGTCATCTTTCCCTTCGAGGTAGACCTCTATGGGCAAACCGACTTGCGGGTGGATTTCGTCGGGCACCCCTCGGTCGACCGGATGGCGCGCGTCGCCGCAGAAGTCGATCGTGCCGGCGCCCGCGATGCGCTCGGCCTGGATGCGAGGGCCCCGCTCGTGGTGCTGCTTCCGGGTAGCCGCAGGAACGAGATTCGTCGTTCCCTTCCCCTCTATCTCGAGTCCGCTCGTCTTTTACATGCGCGTGACGGCCGCGTCAATTTCGTACTCGCACTGGCGCAGTCCTTTGACAGGGGCCGGATCGAGGCGCAGATCGGGGCATTCGGGTTGCCCGGAGCGATCCGCCTGGATCTGGTGCAGGGAGAAACGCACGCTGCGATCCGGGCCGCGGACCTGGCGCTGGCCTACCCGGGTACCGTGACGCTGGAGGTTGCTTTACTGGGTTGTCCCATGGTGTCTGTTGCAACCGCAAACCCGGTGAGCGTCGCCATCGCCAGAAAACTCGTTCGGGTCGATCACTTCACGCTGCCCAACCAGATCGTCGGGCGTGCCGTCGTTCCGGAACTGCTGCAGGAGGAGGCCCGTCCCGCGACGATCGCCGCCGAGCTGGCGTCCCTGCTCGAGGGAACCGCGCGGGAGGCGCAACTCTCAGGGCTGGAAGAGGTGCGAAGGCGCCTCGGCGACGGTGGATCGGATGTGAAGGTTGCCGCCATCGCCGCGCAGATGCTGACCGAAAGCCCATGAGGCGAATTCCCCTGCCGGCCGGCATCGACGATGCCCCGGTGCCGTGTACCGATCCAGTCAGTCGGCTGCCTTGAAAACGACGCGTACATGGACGATCCTGTGCGCCACGCATGACCCGACCGGGCGCGCGCCCAATGGATGGAATCACGATGTCTAAGGTAACCCGGCGCCAGCTCACATCGACGCTGACACTGGTTCTTTTCTGGGGAATGTTCGCTGGCGTCGCAGGCGCCGGCATGCCGCTCACTGCGGACGTACAGCTCTCGGCGCGGCTTCCCGATATGCTGCAGGCGGTGCTGCCGGGTGTCGTCAATATCGCGACGCGGGCCAGGACGGTGTCGCGCGACCCTCCGCTCCTGAACGACCCGTTCTTCCGACGATTTTTCGACCTTCCCGAAAATGGCCGGGACAAGGAGACCCTGAGCGCCGGTTCAGGGGTCATTGTCGATGCGACCCGCGGGTACATCATCACAAATTATCACGTGGTGGAGGGCGCTGACGAAATACAGGTCACGCTCAGCGATCATCGACGTGTGAGCGCCAACATTGTCGGGGTCGATCCTGAGTCCGACCTGGCGGTGTTGCGGGTAAAGGCCGAGAATCTCAAGGCCGTCGAACTGGGAGATTCCGACGCGCTGCGTGTCGGGCACATCGTGCTGGCGATCGGGAACCCCTTCGGTCTCAGCCAGACCGTCACTTCCGGGATCGTGAGCGCCCTGGGCCGAACGGGCCTGGGTATCGAGACCTATGAGGACTTTATCCAGACAGACGCGTCCATCAACCCCGGCAATTCAGGGGGAGCGCTGGTCAACACCGATGGGGAGCTGATCGGCATCAATACGGCTATCGTGGGTCCCGGGGGAGGGAACGTGGGGATCGGCTTCGCCATCCCGAGCAATGTGGCCCGCGATATCATGGGTCAGATCGTCCGGCACGGGGAGGTGCGACGGGGCGAGCTGGGGGTGGTCGCGCAGGACCTCACCCCGGAACTGGCTTCGGCATTCGGGCTCCCGCTGGAGGTGGGGGCCGTCGTGATCGAGGTGGTGGCGGGCTCGCCTGCCGACGAGTCCGGCATCCGGCGCAGCGACGTAATTACACGGGTAAACGGCAGGTCGATTCGAAACGCGAGCCAGATTCGCAATACCCTGGGTCGCCTGAGGGCCGGGACGGAGGTCAAGCTACAGATTGTTCGCAAGGGGGAAGAGAGAACGCTGCACGCGACGATCAGCGAACCCCGCAGCGTCATGGTGGACGCGGGACAGTATTCGGCGCCTCTGGCGGGAGCCTGGTTCGGTGAACCGTCACCTGCGAAGAACCAAAAGGAGCCGGTTACGGGCGTCACGGTGGCTGATGTGAGTCCCGCCAGTCCCGCCTGGCGTGCGGGATTGCGGCCCGGGGATGTCGTCACGGGCGTGAACGGGGTCCCGGTCGAAACGGTGGAACAGGCCCGCAAGGCCCTTCAACGGGTGCGTACCGGGGTTGCGCTCAATATTCGGCGTGGCGGCGGCGTGGTGCAGATCGTCGTTCGCTAGTGAGACCACAAGACGGTATGCCGGCTGGCAAGTACGGCAGTCGTACCATCGGCGCTGTCGCTGCCGGAATTCAGAGACGGGATCATCCGCTTGTCCAAAGAAGCGCTCGAGCAGCTGATCATTTCGATCGAGACGGAGATGCGCCGACTCGAGCTATGGGGATCGGTTCCGCCGCCATCCCGCGCCATGCGCAGCAACACGCCCTTTTGTGCCGATACCCTCGACTGCGAGGAGTGGATGCAATGGATCTTTCTGCCGCGTCTGGGGCAGATTCAATCCGGTTCGTTACGACCGCGGTTCAGGAGTAACGTGGCGGCGTACTGCGAGGAGTGCTTTTCGGTACGCGGCATCCGCGCGGAAGCGCTGCTTCGGCTGGTCCGGCAATGCGATGACATTCTCGGGTGGATGGCCCCGGACCCGACACGAGGCGACGGGAGCGCCGATTGACAGACGGCTTTCGTCGTGGTGTTTGCCAGCGACGTACGCAGGACTATACCCAGTCGCGCGGCCGGAGGAAATCAGTGTAGAGCCTTGCCTCGTCGCTCCCCGGCTCCGGGCGCCAGTTGTATTCCCATCGTACCAGCGGCGGCAGCGACATCAGGATTGACTCGGTTCGACCACCCGACTGCAGACCGAAAAGGGTGCCGCGATCGTAGACGAGGTTGAACTCGACGTAGCGACCGCGCCGGTATAGTTGGAACCGTCGTTCACGGTCCCCGTGGGCGACGTGTTTTCTGCGCCGCACAATCGGGAGATAGGCATCCAGGTAGCCGTCACCGACGCTGCGAAGAAACTCGAAACTGCGGGAAAATCCCCATTCGTTCAGGTCATCGAAGAACAGGCCTCCAACCCCGCGAGCCTCTCCGCGATGTTTGAGAAAGAAATATTCGTCGCACCAGTCTTTGTAGCGCGGGTACACGTCGTCACCCCAGGGTTCGCAGGCTGCCTGGGCAACCCGGTGCCAGTGTCTCGCATCTTCCTCAAATCCGTAATACGGGGTGAGGTCAAATCCGCCACCGAACCACCATACGGGAGCCTCACCGGCCTTCTCGGCGATAAAGTAGCGCACGTTGGCATGCGAGGTGGGTATGTAGGGGTTACGCGGGTGGATCACCAGGGAAACCCCCATTGCCTGGTAAGCCCTGCCTGCCAGTTCCGGGCGGCCGGCGGTCGCCGATGGTGGCAGCTCCTTGCCGGTAACCTGTGAAAAGTTGACGCCGGCCTGCTCGAACACCGCGCCATCCTGGAGTACACGCGTCCTCCCGCCGCCGCCCTGATCCCGACTCCACCGGTCTTCGGTGAACGTCTTGCCGCCATCTTCCGACGCGATGGCATCGCAGATCCGGTTCTGGAGGTCCAGAAGGTATTTCTCTACCGCGAGGGTGTCGGGTGCCTTTGCCATCTTGTTCTGCCGCAAATCCGCAAGGGCCCTGAATTCTAACCGAAGGATGCGCTTCCCGACATCGGCTGTTCACCACTTTCCGCGGGACGCAGTACCCGGCCGGTCTGTAGGTCGCAGATCCTAGTGGGTGATGCCGTTCGGTCTACGGACCCGGAAAGGACATAGTCGACCCGGGCGCCGAACCGCGCCGTCGCTTGCCCGGACGTTCTGGCCGGCACCCCCCCGCTGATGTTCGCGCTGGTCGAGACGATCGCCATACCGGCGGCACGACACAGGGCGGCCGCCACGGGATGGGCCGTGACGCGGACCGCGACGCTCTCGTGACGCCCGCGCAGCAACTGCGACACCCACGGACGGGCCGGCATCAGCCAGGTCACGGGGCCCGGCCAGGTGGTTCGGACCCTTGCGAGTACATCCTCGGGAACCGCGGTAATATAAGGTCGGAGCTGGCAGAAGCTCGATGCGATCAGGATCAGGCCCTTGGACGCGTCGCGTTGTTTGAGGCGCAGTATTCGTCTGAGAGCGTTCGTATTGCGCGGGTCGCAGCCGAGACCAAATACGGCCTCGGTCGGGTAGGCGACCAGGCCACCTTTCCGAATGGTACGGGCTGCTGCGAGCAGGCTTCGACCGCCCGGGGCGCGGATTGCCCGGTCTCCCGGGTGTGTCGCACGCTGGTATGTCATTTGACAGAAATCGCCTAATTACGGATTCAGCGTTCCCCAGGTGTTTCGAAGTAACGCGCGGCGCGCAGGCAATGGCCGCTCCCTTGTCAAGCACTGCAACGCGGCTTCGGGACACCAGGGGAGTGCCCGGAGGGTTAGCTCGTCAATCGGACAGGCTCCTAGCTTCCTGTGACCCGCTTTTTCTTGGGCGCAGCTTTCCGTCTCGCCTTTTTCTCCGGGGCCTCCGCCAGGAGCTTCTTGCATTGTTCCAGCGTCAGGGTGGACGGGTCCTCTCCCTTTGGCACCCTGGCGTTTTTCTTCTTGTCCGTGATGTAAGGTCCGTAACGCCCGTTCAGGACCTGGATACCCTCATCCGAAAAGTCCTGGACGATACGGTTCGCGTCCGCCTTTTTCTTCTCCTCGATCAGTTCAAGGGCCCGCTCCAGGGAAATCGTATGCGGATCGTCGTCACTGATGGAGACATATTTTTTACCGTACTTCACGTAGGGACCGAAACGGCCGATGTTGCTCTCCACGGGTTCGCCTTCGGCGGTCTCGCCAAGCACGCGCGGGAGATGGAACAGCACCAGAGCTTCGTCCAGTGTGATCGTGTCGATTTTCTGTCCGGGTCTCAGGCCGGCGAATTTTGGTTTCTCCTCGTCGTCACGGGAACCGATCTGGGCGAAAGGCCCGTATCTGCCCAGTCTCACCGTGACCGGTTTGCCGGTTTCCGGGTCGGCGCCCAGTTCCCGTGCCTGGACCGCGTCATCACGCGTGACCGTCTGCTCCTTTTCGTCCACCAGGGACTTGAACGGCTTCCAGAACTCCTCCATGACGGGTACCCAGGCCTTCTCGCCCCGGGAAATCTCGTCCAGCTCGTCCTCGAGTTGAGCGGTGAAGTCGTAATCCACGTATTTGGTGAAATGCGACGTCAGGAATCGATTGACCACGCGACCCACGTCGGTGGGGTGGAAACGCCGGCTTTCGAGTTCCGCGTACTTGCGGTCCTGCAGGGTGGAAATGATGCTGGCGTAGGTAGAAGGTCTCCCGATGCCGTATTCCTCGAGGGTCTTGACCAGACTGGCCTCCGAGTAGCGGGGCGGAGGTTCGGTAAAGTGCTGGTCCGTGCGAATCTCCAGCAAATCGACCTTTTCCCCCGCCTTGAGGTCGGGCAGAAAACGTTCGTCGCTTTCCACCCTGATGTCGTCCGTTCCCTCGCGGTAGACGCGCATGAATCCGGGCTCACGGATATGAGATCCGGTGGCGCGGAAACTGTTGCCCGGACCGCAGGCAAGATCCACAGCCACGGTGTCCAGCGTTGCATGAATCATCTGACAGGCCACGGTCCGCTTCCAGATGAGGTCATAAAGCCGCGCCTGATCCCGGTCGAGATGCGCGGAGATCTCGTCCGGTACGCGTCTGGCCGAGGTCGGCCGGATGGCCTCGTGCGCTTCCTGTGCGTTCTTGGCCTTGGTCTTGTAGGCACGCGGGGACTCAGGGATCATCTCCGCGCCATATCGCTCCACGATAAACTCCCGCAGTTCCAGCAACGCCTCGTTGGCAAGATTGACCGAATCCGTACGCATGTAACTGATCAGGCCCACTGGACCGGACCCCAGATCCACGCCCTCGTAGAGTTGTTGAGCGACACGCATCGTCTTCCTGGTGGTGAATCCCAGCTTTCGCGCCGCTTCCTGTTGCAGGGTCGAGGTAATAAAGGGGGCAGCGGGATTGCGCCGGCGCTGCTTTTTCACCACAGAATCGACGGTGAGTTTGCCCCCCGCCGATTTCAGCAGTGCGTCTCGGGCCTCGCTGGCCATCGCTTCAGAAGGGATGTCGAACTGCTTGAGCTTGTTGCCGCCATAGACGTTCAGTCTGGCGACGAAATCGGCATCATCCTTCTTCGTGTCCGCGTCGATCGTCCAGTATTCCTGCTGCTCAAAGGCCTCGATCTCTTCCTCGCGCTCGACGATAAGGCGAAGCGCCGGACTTTGTACCCGGCCCGCCGAAAGTCCGCGTTTGATTTTCTTCCACAGCAGCGGCGAAAGGTTGAAACCCACCAGGTAGTCCAGGGCGCGACGGGCCTGCTGGGCATCGACGAGCTCGGTCGACAAGCGCCGTGGATTTGCGACGGCATCGTTGACCGCGCGTTTGGTAATCTCGTGAAACACGACACGGTGTACGGGTTTGTCCTTGAGTTTGTTCTTTTCCTTCAGCAGCTCGTACAGGTGCCAGGAGATCGCCTCTCCTTCCCGGTCCGGGTCAGTGGCCAGATACAGGGCATCGGACTTCGCAAGCGCCTTGCTGATGGAATTGACGTGCTTTTCGTTCTTGTCGATCACCGCATACGTCATGGCGAACCCGTGCGTCGGGTCGACGGCGCCTTCCTTGGGTACAAGGTCTCTGACGTGCCCGTAAGAGGCCATCACTTCGAAGTCCTTTCCGAGGTACTTCTTGATGGTCTTGGCCTTGGCGGGCGATTCGACGATAACGAGGTTCTTGCTCATTGGGAATCAGTTCGAACTTGGGAATGGTTTGTCTGCCCCTGAAGAAAAACACAGGGGGAGGGCGCGTCACACGAAGTCCGGATGAACGCGTATGATCCGCCGCGGCGTCAGTGCAGAAAATCCGTCCGGTCCAGTACCAGATGCTCCAGCCAGACACAGGAAGCCTCCTGATCCGGCAGGTTGTACAGCACCATGAGGACCAGCCAGCGAAGCTGCTCGAGATCGATCTCGTCGGTCTCGAGGGCCATCACCCTGTCGATGACAACCTCTCTCAGCGTCGCGGTGAGTATGCCGCGAGATTCAAGAAACTGCAGAAAACCGCGACAGGAAAGATCCAGTTTGCGCAGTTCTTTCGGGTGGTAGACGCGTGTCGAGTGCTCGTCGGGCGCCTGAAAATTCCCGGTATTCGACAAGTCCTCAAGCCAGGTGAAGGCGTGCTCGATATCCCTTGCCTCGAAACCGGCCTCGATCAGCTTCGAGTGCAGGGCATCCCGGTCGTCAGTAGGTTCAAGGTCGTTCTCAACGTAGCTCTCGAACAGGTAAAGTAATACGTCTACCACATCTTCTTTCATTTCACTTGTCGCACATAGGGGAGCCGCTGACCGGTTCTCTCCCGTTGTGGCTCCGTCACATCCAATCGCCGGATAAGGCCGTGAAAAACCGGAACAATCCGTGGCGAGGTATCTGTTTGTACGCCATGCCGAATCATTTACTGGCTCCTCAGGCGGTGATAGGCCCCGTTGGAACCGAGGCCGACGTAGCCTTTCAGCTCCAGCATGATCAGCATGGAGGAAACCGACTCCGGGGTCAATCCGCTGGTTTCCACGATGTCCTCTACAAACACGGGATCATGACCCATGGACGATAACAATTTTATGTCGTCGGGTCCCAGGTCCTTTCGCGCCCGAGATACGACCGCGGCTGCATCGGGAGCGCTGGACCGAAGGTCGATCTGCCCTGCGAGTTCTTCCAGCACGTCGCTTGCCGTCTCAACAAGTTTCGCCCCCTGACGGATCAGTGCGTGACAGCCCCTTGCGACGGGATTGTGAATGGATCCGGGAATGGCGAAGACCTCGCGCCCCTGTTCAATGGCGTGGCGCGCGGTAATCAGCGCCCCGCTGCGTCGTGCGGCCTCGGTCACCAGCGTACCGAGACTCAGCCCGCTGATCAGACGGTTGCGTCGCGGGAAACGGTCCGCGCTGGGCGGTGTTCCGACCGGAAATTCGGTGACGATTGCCCCGGAGTCGGCGATGCGATGCGCCAGTTCCCTGTGGCGTGCCGGGTACACCCGATCTGGGCCCGTCGCCGTTACCGCAATCGTGAGGCCGTTCCGTGACAGCACTGCCTCGTGACCGATGCCGTCCACTCCGCGTGCGAGTCCGCTGGTAATCGTCAGGCCGGCATCGGCGAGTTCAGCGGCGAACGCCCGGGTGTTTTGTGCCCCGCCGGGGGTGGGATTGCGGGTGCCCACGATCGCCAGTTGCGGGTCATTCAGGCAGCTCGTCTCACCCGTAACGAAAAGCAGCGGTGGCGGATTCGGGATCTCCTTGAGCGCGGGTGGATAGCGATCATCCGCAAGGGTCAGAATCTCGTGCCGGGGATGGTCTTCCCATTCCAGGTCGCGCTCGCAGCAATCTCGGTCCACGCCGGCTATCGCAGCCGCGAGGGTGTGGGGGAATCCAGATGAGGTGATTCGGGTGGTGGTTGCGTCGAGTACCTGGCCGGGCGGGCCAATTCGCTCGATGAGTGCGTGGAAGCGTGCGGGGCCGATACCCGGTACGCGCCACAACGTAAGCCAATCTTCCAGCTTGTACATGGGCAGTCGTACCGTACACTACCGTCCGAATACCGTCGCCGTGAGTTACCGGGTCGGGGCATCACGGAATCCTGGCGCTGTTCCGGCCAGGTCCGGGTCTTCAGGGAGTGCGAACCGCGTCTCCGTATTGAATCGGGCGGCTGGCGTCCATGACCAGTGCGTAGCTGATCTTGTCGAAGGTTTGGAACACCATCACGGTCCCCGCGCGCTCCTCGGGGAGGCGCACGCTACGCTTGTTGGCGGGCGCAAAGGGGTCATCGATCTTGATTCCCGCTTCCCATACGGCGAACACACTGCCCTTGTCGACGCCGTCCCGTTCTCCTGCGCTGATCACTGCGATCTGCAATGCACCAATCATGGAAATGGCGTCGAACAGCGACACGACCGAGGCGTCGATATCCTCTGCAGGCGGGTGGGGGACAAATGCGCTCTGATCTTCGCCGGCATCCTGCCTGAAGAGTTTGTCACCTGCCAGCGCCTCGCGTTTGGGATTCAGGAAGCGCAGGGTGGCCGGGTCACCCGAGCGCAGAAGTCGCGCATCGCCCACCGGCGTGGTGGTATATCCGAGAAGATCTCCTGTCTTGGGGTCATACAATTCGCTGTCCCCTCGGACAATGTTGTAACCGGTCCCTGCTTCGGCTTCGGCGAGGTTACGCACGTAGAGTGAATCTTCGTTCCCGAAAATCAGGCGATACTCCTCACCACCCACCACATACGGTGCGGCGTCCAGATCGCGTTTCGTGACGACAAGGGGGTGGATGATGAATTCCTGAATCGCCTGGATCGGGATCTCGTTGTTGCGCTCGTCGATCGCTTCCACGCGGATCTGTGGCCCTAGGCGAACCGTTTCCAGCCCGGCGACCCTCGGGCCACCGGTCACCTGTACGCGGGGCCTGTCGCCGTCGTAGTACAACGTAAGGACGTCTCCGGGAAAGATCAGATGCGGGTTGCGGATCTGCTGGTTGACGTGCCAGATTTCAGGCCAGAACCAGGGTTCGTAGAGGTACTCCGCGGAGATGTCCCAGAGCGTATCCCCGGGTTGAACGACATACGTGGTGGGCGCGGATTCGCGGACCTCTACCGCGACGGCTTCATCGTAGGCCGGCGCAGGGGAGGCAACCGCGTCAACAGATCCGGCGGTTTCCGCTGGTGGCGCGTCTTGAACGTCCGTTTCCGTTCGAGCTGAATCGGATTTTGTGGCGCAGCCGAAGGAAAGTGACGTCGTTACGGCGACTACAAAGGCGGTAATCAAACGGACCGACATGGGAACCCCTCGGTTTTCACGTGTTGAAAAGGTAAATCAAGCTTTGCGGGAACTGTCAGGGCGAGTGAAAAGCCTTCCCGTATGAGACAATCATAGTCGTGCCTGTTATTCTTGCAAATCAGGAAGCGTTCGCGTGGATTTACCGTAAATGGCAATGCTGGAAATACTACACTTCCCCGACCCTCGATTACGTCGTCGGGCCGAGCCGGTTGTGCGGGTGGACGATAACGTGCGACGGACGGTCGATGACATGTTGGAGACCATGTATGCAGCGCCTGGAATCGGGCTGGCGGCAATCCAGGTCGACATCCCCCGGCGGATCATCGTGATCGACGTGTCCGAGCGCAAGGACAGTCCCCTATGCCTCATCAATCCCGAGATCCTGGCCCGGGACGGCGTGGAGGTCATGGAGGAAGGATGCCTTTCGGTACCCGGTGTATTCGAGAAGGTACAGCGCGCCGACCATATCGTGGCGCGTGCCCTGGGTCGCGACGGTATCGTGATGGAATTCGAGTCCGACGGATTGCTGGCCGTGTGCATTCAGCATGAGATCGATCATCTGGACGGCAAGTTGTTCGTCGACTATCTCTCTCCCCTGAAGCGCCAACGAATCCGCAAGAAACTCGAAAAGCACCAGCGCCTGGCAAAGCCGGAACCGGAGCACGAACGCCAGGTGATCTGACCTTAGGCGATTTCTGTCAAATGACATACCATCCTGCTTGTCTTTTCGTCCGTCCTCTGCGTTGCGACAACAGTTACATAGTTCGACTATGCGCCTGTTGTCGCGCCTTGATGACGAACGAAAATCCTGCGCAATCTGGTATGTCATTTTCCGGCAATCGCCTTAGGCGATTTCTGTCAGATGATGTATATACACCTCACTTGTCTTATCGCCCGTCTTCGGCGTTGCGGCAACGGTTGCATCGTTCGACGATGCGCCCGGTACCGCGCCTTGAAGACGAACGAAAATCCGGCGTGATCCGGTACATTATTTTCCGGCAATCGCCTTAGACCCGGCACATTGCCCGACCGGTCGGGACGGGGCGCCCGCCCACGTCCGTTGTCCCCGGGGTCCTGTATGGCCGGCCTGACCCGAGTGCCCGCAGCATGCGTATCATTTTCGCCGGTACCCCCGAATTCGCGCTCGCCTCGCTGAGGGCCGTCCAGGAGACGCCGCATGAGATCGTCTGTGTCCTGACACAGCCGGACCGTCCTTCGGGCAGAGGGCGCAAGCTTCGGGCAGGCCCCGTCAAGCGGCATGCGCTCGAGTCGGGGCTCGAAGTCATACAGCCGAAGACACTGAAGGCCCGGGAGGTCCAGGACCGGCTCCGCGCATTTGAAGCCGATCTTATGATCGTGGCGGCATACGGACTTCTGCTCCCCCCGGCAGTTCTCGAGACGCCGAAGTACGGCTGCATCAACGTTCATGCATCCCTTCTGCCTCGCTGGCGTGGTGCTGCGCCGATCCAGCGAGCCATACTGCAAGGTGATCGGGAAACGGGCATTACCATCATGCAGATGGAAGCGGGCCTGGACTCGGGTGACATCTTGCTGCAGGGCACGATCCCCATCGGGATTGACGACACGGGGGGCCGGTTGCACGACAAACTTGCCGGTCTCGGGGCCGAAATGCTGAAATGGGCATTGCGCGAACTGCAGGGCGGCACGTTGTACCCGGTACCACAGGATCCCGGCCTGGTCACCTACGCAAGAAAACTCGACAAGGCCGAGGCAACAATCGACTGGACATTGCCGGCGGATCAACTGTCACGCACGGTGAAGGCATTCAACCCCTGGCCGGTCGCACACAGCGGTTACGAGGGTAGGACGCTGAGAATATGGGCCGCAAGCCCTCTGGGCGGGGAAATGGAGGCAGGTGCGAAACCCGGAACCGTCATCGATACCGGGTCAGGTGGCATCGATGTTGCCACAGGTGCCGGCGCTTTACGGTTGCTGGAGGTGCAGTCGCCGGGCGGGAAACCGATGGCCTCGGTCGATTTCCTCAACGCGCATTCCCTGGACAATGTGCAATTCGACGTGAATGGCGCAGGCAACCATGACGCGCGTTGAGGCCGGATAGTTCCGGTGCAGGCGCGACATGTCGCCGTCAGGGCGTTGACGGCTGTCCTCGATCAGGACAAGGCTCTCAATGAGGCATTTGACCCGTCCCGGCTCACTGACGTGCGTGAACGCGCGCTCGCAAGAGAAATCTGCTACGGAACGCTACGTTGGTATCCCCGTCTCGCCGCGATTCTTGATCGGTTGCTGCGAAAACCGGTCAAGCCGAGAGACAGAGACGTAGCCGTCGTTATCCTGACCGGGTTGTATCAGCTGAGCGAGACCCGCGTCGCGGCGCACGCCGCGGTCAACGAGACAGTGCGGCTGGCCGGGGTGATCGGCAAGCCGTGGGCCCGCGGGCTGGTCAACGCCGTGCTGCGCGGTTACCAGCGGCATCGCAAAGAGATCGACGCCGAGCTTGCCGGCAACCGGGAAGCCCGGTATGCACATCCGGTCTGGCTTCTGGATCGTCTGAAAGCCGCATATCCGGATGCATGGGAGCGGGTGTGCGAAGCCGGCAACCAGCGCCCTCCGATGACTCTGAGGGTGAACCGGAAGCGCTACGCGCCGCAGGAATACCTCGGACTCCTTCGCAAGGCCGGGCTGGACGCAGATCCGGTGCCGGGCGTCGAGGACGCGCTGATACTGAGGCAGGCCGTCGATGTGGGAGATCTTCCCGGGTTTTCCCAGGGTGCGGCGAGCGTGCAGGATGCATCCGCGCAGCTGGCGGCGGGGTATCTGGACTGCCAGTCCGGCATGCGGGTGCTGGATGCCTGCGCCGCACCGGGCGGCAAGACCGCCCATATTCTCGAGATTGTTTCCGGTCCTCTCGAGGTCTGCGCGCTGGACAAGCAACCGAATCGCATGAGGCGGCTGGAGGAAACCCTGGACCGGTTGGGACTGCACACCGATACGATGGTCGCTGATGCCGCGGCGACGCGGCAATGGTGGAACGGCGAACCGTTCGATCGTATCCTGCTGGACGCGCCGTGTTCAGCAACGGGAATCATCCGTCGCCAGCCGGATGTCAAGGTGCGTAGACGGCCGTCCCAGCTTCCCGGACTGGTCCGTGATCAGCAGCGGCTGCTTGACTCCCTCTGGCCGTTACTCAAGCAGGGCGGTATGCTGTTATATGCTACCTGCTCCGTCCTCCCGGAGGAGAACCGGGATGTGATTCGTAACTTCGTCGACCGGCATCCCGATGCGGACACCGTGACACTGATGGTTCCCGGCCGGGAAGCTCGAGTTCGGGAACTGCAGATCCTTCCGGGTGATCGGGGCATGGACGGTTTTTACTACGCGCTGCTGCAAAGGCGGTAGCGTGTGCATATCCGAACAACACGTTCCTGGCATGATCGGCAAGACAGAATTGTCACGACGGGGTACCGCTGCCCGGGCCAGGGTGCGCCTTGTATTCGCGCTAGTGGCAGCCTTACTCTGTGTCGCGAACGGTCCGGCACGTGCCGACAATCCGGGCGAGACGAGTATCACCTATGCGGGTATCAATAGTCGCCACGGGACGTATCTGCTGGATGTGCTGGTCAATTACCAGATATCCAGGGCACTCAAGGAGGCGCTGACCAGCGGTGTTCACCTGGAACTGGTGATTCGCGCAGAGGTGCTGCGCGAAAACGCCTGGTTGCCTGACACCGCGATCGTGGAGAAGGAATTCCGCTTCCGGCTGCACTACAATGCACTACTTGAAAAGTACCTCGTGAAAAACGAGAACAACGGCGATCTCGAGTCGTTCTCGGATCTCGCCGCGGCGCTCCGCTATTCCGGGAAACTTCTGAACGCGAAGCTGCTCAGCGCGTCCCGACTGGAACCCGAAGAGACCTACTACTGCCAGGTCCGCGCGATGCTTGACCAGGCCGGTCTGTCTCTGCCACTGCGCATGGTGGCTTTCATCAAACCGGTCTGGCGTATCAAGACGGACTGGTATGTGCTGCCGCTGAGATGACGCGCCCATCCGCTGGTCTGTGGCCTATGATCGGGCTGTTCGGCCTGCTCCTGGTGCTGCTTTACCTGCTGAGTGACGCCAGTCACAACGCGGCCAGATTTCAGCAGCTCTATATTGTTCTGTTGCTGCTGAGTTCACTGTTCCTCCTGAGCCTGCTTATCCTGATCGGGCTGAACCTCGTCTCGCTGATACGCAACGTGGTCAGTGGTGCACCCGGGTCGCGAATCACCTTGCGGATGATGACCGCATTTATCGTATTCGCGCTGGCGCCTGCCTCTATCGTCTATGTGTTCTCGATACAGATGCTCGGACGTGGCATCGACAGCTGGTTCGACGTGCGAGTCGAGAACGCGCTGGTCGATGCGCTGGAACTGAGTCGGGCATCACTGGATTTCTACATGCGCGCCGCGCTGCAGAAGACCGAACCGATGGCCCGCAAGCTCTCCGAGGTGCCGAACGCAATGACGGCCCTCAGCCTCAGCGATATCGACCGGGCCTCTGACGCGCTCGAGTTGACGGTACTCGGGAACGATCATCGCATTGTCGCCTCCAGCGGTGTGCCGGGGGACTCGATGTTTCCCCGATTGCCAAGCGGCAGCGTCTTGCGTCTCGTCAGCCAGGGCGACACCTACGTCGGACTCGATCCACAGAACCAGGCCGGCCTGCAGGTGCGTGTTGTCACGCAGATTCCGGCCACCCGTGGCAACCCGGAACCACGCCTTCTGCTGGCCATGTTTCCTGTGTCGTCACGCATTGGCAATCTGGGTGAAAGTGTGGAGGCCGCCTTCAGCAAGTACAACGAACTGGTATATCTGCGCAGTCCGCTGAAACAAAGTTTCGTACTGACCCTCTCCCTGGTCCTCCTGCTCGCCGTGCTGTTTGCGGTCTGGGCGGCGTTTTATTCCGCGCAGCGACTGATGGCGCCGATACGGGATCTGGCCATGGGAACCCGGGCGGTAGCCAAGGGGGAGTATCACCAGAGGCTGCCGGTGGGTAAACTCGACGATCTGGGCATGCTTCTGCTTTCGTTCAACCAGATGACCGAGCAGCTGTCCAAGGCGCGGGATGCGGCAGACAAGAGCCAGCGTCTCGTCGAGCGACAGCGGGCCTCACTGCAGACGATTCTTGACCATCTTTCCTCGGGTGTCATCAGCCTGGATGATGGCGGTGTTCTGAGGACCGTGAATCTCACTGCGGGGCAGATCCTCAACCTCGAACTGGATCGTTATCTTGGCCGGCGGCTAGAGGACCTGGGTGACGAGCACCCGATGTTGAGGGGGTTCTACAATACGCTCGATCCTCATCTCGGCGATCATCGTGACTGGCGCGAGCAGATCGAGTTGCTCGGTCCGACCGGGCGCAAGATTCTGGTTTGCGGCGGCGTCGCACTCCCGTCGGGGGGGCAGGTCGTGGTGTTCGACGATGTCACCGCGTTGATCCAGGCCCAGCGCGACGCGGCGTGGGCCGAGGTGGCGCGCCGCCTGGCGCATGAGATCAAGAACCCGCTGACCCCGATACAGTTGTCGGCGGAGCGCCTGCAGCGCAAGCTGCTGCCCAATCTGGAAGCGCCCCATGCAGAAGTCCTGTGCCGCTCGACCAACACCATTGTTCAGCAGGTGAAGGCCATGAAATCGATGGTAAACGCCTTCGCCGAATACGCCCGCACGCCGGCAATGGACGTGCGGCCACTGGATTTCAACAAGCTGATTCACGATATCGCCGAGATGTATCACTCCAACTCGGCCGATGCAGAGGTGGTTGTTCACCTGGATCCGGCGGTCGCGGAAGTCGAAGTGGATGCCGGTCGGATCCGGCAGTTGGTGCACAATCTGATCAAGAACGCGCTGGAGGCGCTGGAGGGGCGTGCCGAGGGGGTTGTCGATGTGTCGACGCGGTGCATCGAGGATTCCGGCTGCCAGTTCGTCGAGCTGGAGGTCGCCGATAACGGCACGGGAATCCCGGAGGACCTGATGGAACATTTGTTCGAGCCCTATGTCACCAGCAAGGTCAAGGGGAACGGTCTCGGGCTTGCAATCGTAAAGAAGATCGCCGAGGAGAACGGAGGTGTGGTATGGGCCGACAGCGTTACCGGTGAAGGGGCGAAGATCAGGGTCAGGCTGCAGGCGGCGGTGCGGCCGGGAAATCGAATCGGAAGCGAGCTCAGGAGGGGGTCGGCGTGACAGCGCAGCATATATTGGTGGTTGATGACGAGCCCGACATTCGGGAGATCGTCAAGGACATTCTCGAGGACGAGGGATACGAGGTCAGCGTGGCTGAGAACGCCGCCGTCGCGCGGGAGCACCGTCGACAGCGGCGGCCGGACATGATCCTGCTGGATATCTGGATGCCGGGGGAGGACGGGATCAGCCTGCTCAAGGAGTGGCGCGAGGCGGGGGGAAGCAACTGTCCGATCGTGATGATGTCCGGCCACGGGACCGTGGAAACCGCGGTGGAGGCGACCCGCTACGGGGCCTATGATTTTGTGGAAAAGCCCTTGACGACGGCGAAGCTGTTGCTGACGGTCCGCCGTGCCCTGGAGGCGGAACAGCTTGAAAGGGAGAATCAGGGTCTGAAGCAACTGGCGTCGCTGGTCAGCGAACCGATCGGTTCGAGTGCGATGATGCAGGAGTTGCGGGAAAAGGCGCGCAGGGTGGCGCAGCACGATACCTGGGTGCTGCTCATGGGCGAGTCGGGATCGGGCAAGGAAACGCTGGCCCGCTATATACACGCGGAAAGCGCGCGCCGCGAGGGACGCTTCGTCATTATCAGCGCCGGGCCGCTGTCACGGGAAGATATTGCTTCTGATCTTTTCGGTAGTGAATCCGGGGAAGCCGTGCACTACGGATTGCTGGAGCAGGCGAACGGCGGGGTCCTTTTTCTGGACGAGGTATCCGATATGCCGCTGCAGGCGCAGGGGCGGCTGTTGAGCGCCCTGGAGAGCGGGAGTTTCGTGCGAGTCGGTGGGACCGAGCCGGTGGCGGTAGACGTGCGCGTCGTAGCGGCGAGCCAGAAGGATCTCGGGCGAGAGGTGGAGGCGGGCAGGTTTCGCGAGGACCTTTATTACAGGTTGAACGTGGTTCCCCTGATCGTCCCGGCGTTGCGTGAACATCTGGAAGACGTTCAGGAGCTTCTCAACTTCTACGTTGATTTCTACAGTACACGCGAGGGCCTGCCCTACCGCCACTTTTCCATTGCGGCCCAGAACCGCCTGATTCACTATACGTGGCCGGGGAACGTGCTCGAGGTGCGAAACCTGGTGCAGCGGCTGCTGATCCTCGGCAGTGATGAGGAGGTCACCGTCGAGGAAATCGAGGTCGCGCTCGGGTCCCGTTCCCACAAGCCGGTGGGTGAGGAACAGTGGCAGAGCAGCCTGTTCGAACTGCCCATGCGGGAGGCGCGGGAGGCCTTCGAACGGGCCTACCTGATGCACCAGCTGAAGAGCGCCGAAGGCAGTGTGAGTCGTCTGTCCGAACGGGTCGGCATGGAGCGCACCCACCTTTATCGAAAGTTGCGCGCTCTCGGCATCAATCCGAAGGAAATGCAATAACCCGCGCACGATGAAAATCATCATTCTCGGGGCCGGCCGTGTGGGCAGCTCGCTGGCGAGCAGCCTCGTACGGGAGGGGCACGATATCACGGTGATCGACACGCGTGGCGACGTGTTGCACGAGCTTCAGGATCGTGTCGACCTGCGTACCGTGACGGGTGTTGCCTCGCACCCCGACGTTCTGGCACAAGCCGGCGCGGCGGATGCGACCCTGCTGATCGCCGTCACCAACAGCGACGAAACGAACATGGTGGCCTGCCAGGTATCCTGGACGCTGTTTCATACACCGACCAAGATTGCCCGCGTACGCTCGACGGAATATATGGACTCGGCCGTGCTTTTCACGCACGAGTCGATACCGATCGATGTGCTGATCAGTCCGGAGATGCTGGTGACCGACTACGTACGTCGCCTGATCGAGCATCCGGGTGCGCTCCAGGTCCTGGATTTCGCCGGCGGGCGCGTCCAGCTGGTAGCGGTACGCGCGTACTACGGCGGTCCCCTGGTCGGTCATGAACTGCGGACCATCAATCAGCACATGCCGGGGCTGCAGACACGCGTAGCGGCGATATTTCGCCATGGCCGGGCCATCAACCCGGATGGCCGCACCGTTATAGAACCCGACGACGAGGTCTTCTTCGTCGCCGCGGACAGGAACATCGAGGCGGTGACGAGCGAACTGCGCAAGCTGGACAAGCCCTACAAGCGCGTTATGCTCGCCGGCGGTGGAAATATCGGGATCCAGCTGGCGCGAATGCTCGAGGGGCAGTACCAGGTGAAGATCATCGAGCGCGACCGCCGCAGGGCAGACTACCTGGCGGAGAACCTGCACGGGACGATCGTACTGGAGGGTGACGCAGCCGATGAGGAGTTGCTGATCGCCGAGAACATAGAAAATACCGATGTCTTCTGTGCGCTCACCAATGACGACGAGGCTAACATCCTGTCGGCGATGCTCGCCAAGCGCCTCGGGGCGTTGAAAGTCATGTCCCTGATCAATCGCCCGAGTTACGTTTCTCTGGTGGAAAGCGGCATTATCGACATCGCGATCTCGCCGCAGCAGGTAACGATCGGTACCCTGCTCACTCGGGTACGCCGCGGAGACGTGGTCGCCGTACATTCGCTGCGACGCGGAGCCGCCGAGGCGATCGAGGCAGTTGCGCATGGCGATCCGAAGACTTCCCGGGTTGTCGGTCGGCGTATCGAGGATATCAAGCTGCCGGAAGGAACGACTATCGACGCGATCGTGCGAGGCGAAGAGGTGGTTATCGCCCACCACGACACGGTGATCGAAGCTGAAGACCACGTCATCATGTTTCTGATGGACAAGAAACGGATCGCCGAAGTCGAGCGGCTGTTTCAGGTTAGCGTGACTTTTTTCTGACCCACGGCTTGGCGCGGCGGAACCACGGGCATGCAGATCCTCGTTATTCAGAAAGTTCTGGGCCTGCTGTTGATGGTGTTCAGCACAACGATGTTGCCGCCGGTCCTGGTCGGCTGGTGGTTCGGTGACGAGGAGGTCAGGCCCTTTCTCGTCGGGTTCGTCGTCACGCTGGGTACCGGTTTCGTGTTCTGGGCGCCCGTCATGCAGGTCAGACGCGAGCTGCGTGTGCGTGATGGATTCGTGACAGTGGTGATGTTCTGGGCGGTCCTGGGGCTGTTCGGGGCGTTGCCGCTCGTGGCGGCCCAGGATCCCTACATCGGCGTGACCGATGCGGTTTTCGAGTCCATTTCCGGCCTGACCACGACAGGCGCAACGGTCCTTGTCGGACTCGACCATATGCCCAGGTCGATCCTGTTCTACCGTCAGGAACTCCAGTGGCTCGGTGGAATGGGCATCATAGTCCTTGCCGTAGCGATACTGCCCATGCTGGGCATCGGTGGCATGCAGCTCTACCGCGCCGAGACCCCGGGACCGGTGAAGGACAACAAGCTGACCCCGCGTATTACCGAAACGGCAAAGGCCTTGTGGTATATCTACCTCGGTCTGACCATTGTATGCGCCATTGCCTACTGGGCGGCGGGGATGGATGTCTTCGACGCCATATCGCACAGTTTCTCCACGGTCGCGATCGGTGGGTTCTCCACCCACGACGCCAGCATGGGCTACTTCCACAGCGCGCTGATAGAGGCCATCGCGGTGGTTTTCATGCTGATCTCCGGCGCGAACTACAGCCTGCATTTTCTTGCCTTGCGGTCCCAGACGATAAAACCCTATCGAGATGATGCCGAATTTCGGACCTACATCTCCCTGCTCGCGATCGTCGCCGTCATCTGTGTCGTCTATCTCTACCTGACGGCAACCTTTTCCAATATCGGGGCTGCGGTCCACCACGGAATCTTCCAGGTCGTATCCATCGGGACGACAACGGGGTTTACCACGGCTGCCTATTCGGACTGGCCGGGGTTCCTGCCGGTGCTGCTGTTGTTCCTGAGCTTCGTGGGCGGGTGCGCCGGCTCGACAGGCGGGGGCATGAAGGTGATTCGATTTCTGCTGCTGGTGAAACAGGGCGGCCGTGAACTGACCAGACTGGTTCACCCCAGTGCCCGTATCGCGGTGAAAATAGGCAACAAGCCACTTGATGACCGGGTAATGGATGCTGTGTGGGGATTTTTCTCTGCGTATGTGGCGGTGTTCGGGGTCATGCTGCTGCTACTGATGGCCACCGGGCTTGATCAGGTCACCGCATTCTCCGCGGTGGCGGCGAGTCTGAACAACCTGGGGCCTGGCCTCGGCGAGGTCGGCGACAATTTTGCCGGGCTGAACACTCTCTCGAAATGGATGCTCTGCCTGGCCATGCTGCTGGGGCGCCTGGAGATATTTACCCTTCTGGTGTTGCTGACCCCGGGTTTCTGGAGGAACTGACACCGGATTACGACACGCCGAACGTGTCAGATGCGGAGTTGGACGGGGTCGCCCGTCCTCGTCCGGTGGCGCAAAGCGGGATACGTTCGTCCGATTGATGATTGCTTGATCCTGAGTCGATTTGTCGCTTGTAACTCCACACCGATCATGTGATTATCTGCACTGTGGTTGCGTTGCACGGATCGATCAGATAAGAACAGGGTGTCTGCGTTTGCATCGACTGAAATCCTGCCTCCTTGAGACCTGCCGGTGAAGCCGGATTAGCAGCGGTATCCGCCGTCCATTGTCCGGATCGGCGCATATACGACCCCGTTCACGGCGGGACCCACAAGCCGCTTTCGTCCTTGCACCTTCAACGGTGCCATTCTGCGTCTCGTGTCGCGAACAATATACCGAGGGAATTCCCATGAACGCTGCGATCGACTCATCCTGCATGAACCCCGTGCGAGAGCACCTTGCTTCGCAGGTCATCGGTCAGCAGGAACTTGTCGACAGCATTCTCATCTGTCTTTTGAGCGATGGACACCTTCTGGTCGAGGGTCTTCCCGGCCTGGCAAAGACGACTGCGATCAAGACACTCTCCGATGCTCTCGAGGGGGACTACCATCGCATCCAGTTCACGCCCGACCTGCTTCCCTCCGATCTGGTCGGCACGGATATTTACCGCCACGACGAGGCGAGATTCGAATTTCGTCCGGGCCCCCTGTTTCATAACGTATTATTAGCTGACGAGGTCAATCGTGCTCCCGCCAAGGTGCAGTCGGCGCTGCTCGAGGCCATGGCGGAGAGGCAGGTAACCGTGGGGCGCAGCACCTACCCGTTGCCAGGCCTGTTCATGGTCCTGGCAACCCAGAACCCGATCGAGCAGGAGGGGACCTACCACCTGCCCGAGGCGCAGCTGGACCGGTTTTTGATCCAGGCGCTGGTCACCTACCCCACGCCGGAAGAAGAGTTGCTGATTCTCGACCTCGACAGCCGACGGCAAAAGGGGCCTGTGGAGCCGCCGAAACAGGTCGTGAGTCAGAAGACGGTAACCGAGGCACGCGAGGCGGTTTCCGGACTTTTTGTCGACGACCGATTGAACCGGTACATCGTGGATCTCGTGCAGGCCAGTCGAGGGCCGGGATCCTACGATTCGGACCTGGAACGATGGGTGCGATTCGGCGCCTCTCCGAGAGCATCGATAGCGCTCGCCCGCTGCGCCCGTTCGCGAGCTTGGCTGGACGGGGAGGGTTACGTCACACCGGAGCATATCCAGGCGGTTGCCCCCGGCATACTGAGGCACCGTATTCTTTTGAGTTTCGAGGGTGAGGCAGAGGGCATTACGACCAACGACGTGATCACTCGCCTCCTCCAGGTCGTCGCGGTCCCCTGACCGATCTCATTTTCTGCCTGGATATGACGTGCCGCCAGCGCCAGATTCCGGGTAACCCGCGGGAATCGATATGAGTCTGCAGCCGCATCTCGATGATCTCCTGGAGTTGCGCCACAAGGCGCGGACCCTTGGGCTCGCCTCCCATCACCTCGTCAACAGCAGGTTCAGCGGGCTGTATGCGTCCGTGTTTCGCGGGTTCGGCCTGGATTTCGAGGAAGTGCGGGAGTACCGGGAAGGCGACGACATCCGAAATATGGACTGGAACGTTACCGCGCGCACGAATCTGCCCCACCTGAAGATATTCAGGGAAGAGCGCGAACGCGAAGTCATGATTTGTGTCGATGCGGGGGTTCATATGAACTTCGGTACCCGCGGAACTTTCAAGTCGGTCCAGGCGGCCCGTGCCGCGGCGTTGCTCGGCTGGGCAGCGAACAATCATCACGACCGGGTGGGAGGCTTGCTGTTCGGGCGCGAGGGGATCGAATACTTCAGGCCCGAACGCGGTCGCCGGGGATTGTGGCGCCTTCTGCACGGCCTGTCTCGTCCCCCGGAAGAAGGGGGTAACGCGGGTAGCGGAGAGATCACCGATGCCCTGCTGAAACTGGCCAGAGGCTCGGGAACCGGTTCGCTGGTATTTGTGATTGGTGATTTCAACAGGGATTGCAGTGATCTGGAGCGTCCCCTCGGGCACCTTAGGCAGCGACACAGCGTCATGCTGCTGCCGCTGGACGACCCCGCCGACAGCGCGATACCGGCCATGGGACGTGTCGCCTTCCGAACCCTGGCCGGCGAATTGATGGAAGTCGATACGGATGATCCGGCAGGCCGGGCGGCCTATGCCAGCGAATGGAAGGACCGGCGCCGGGAACTCCTGAATATGACGAACCGGTTGGGGATTTCGTTTCAGCCGCTGCGAACCGACGAAGACGTTCACCGTGCTCTCGCGGAGGGTCTGCAACGCAAAAGCGGCATGAGGGCCAGAGTTTGATCGATTCGCCGGAGAAGTACCTGCGCGATATCCGGGGCATCGACCCTGTGGGTTGGTGGCCACCGGGTCCGGGTTGGTGGGTAATGTTTGCCCTGGTCATCGTATCGCTGGTCGCGGGTGCGCTTATTTGGAACCGGCGCAAGGCACGAATCGGCTGGCGACCGGATGCCCGCAGGCAAATCCTGACGCTGCGAAGGCGGGTGACGACCCAGGATCCCAAGAAATCCGCGGGGGAGTTGTCGGAGTTTCTTCGGCGGGTTGCGATGGCTCGTTACGGACGGGGCGACTGCGCCGGATTGACCGGTGCCGACTGGCTGCGGTGGCTGACCGAGCACGACCCCGGGCGTTTCGACTGGGTTTCCAGGGGGAAGATTCTGGTTACGTTACCCTATGCCGACAGTTCCTCCGGTGAGTCGGCCAAGCAGGAACTGAAGGCCCTGATCCGGGTGGCGGCCCGTTGGGTAAGGGAGCCGGATGTTACCCAGCCGGAAGGGCAGATGACGGGTTCGGGGGGGTGGGGCTGATGTTCGGCTTTGCGTGGCCCTGGTTTGCATTGGCACTGCCCCTGCCGCTGATTCTGAGGTCATTTTCGTCCAGGCGGCGAGTCAAGGCCAGGAAACAGGCCGAAGATTCACTGGAATCCTCCCTGCTCCACCCCAATGCCCTTGCCCTGGAGAAGGCCTATGGTGCCGCGACCGGCTCGATTTCCGGGTCGGCCGGACGATTCTATCCCCTGTTGCTGATGTTGCTGTGGACGGCTTTGGTCGTCGCGATGATGCGACCACAGACTCTCGAGCTTCACGCCGAATCCCGAACGCGCGGGCACGATCTGCTCCTGGCCGTTGACGCCTCGCGCTCCATGGGGGCACTGGATTTCTCGGTGAATGGCCGTGAAATCAGCCGTATGGCCGTGCTCAAGGGCGTGGCCGGAAGCTTCGTCGAGGGCCGCGAGGGTGACAGGATCGGGCTGGTTTTGTTCGGCGACTACGCCTACATACTTTCTCCTTTTACCCACGATGTGCAGGCAGTACGCCATCTACTCGGCGCGGTGGAACCCAGCATCGTGGGGGACGCGACGGCGATGGGTGACGGGATTGGCCTCGGCGTCAAGAAACTGAAGGAGCGTCCCGAGGGGGCGCGCGTCATGGTGCTGGTCACCGACGGGGAAAGTACCGCCGGACTGCTTCCGCCCGTGATGGCAGCGCGACTGGCGGCCAGGGAGGGCATTCGAATCTACACGATTGGTGTCGGCAGCATGGGGCTCGTGCCTTTTATCGAAGGGGGTGTGCGCAAACAGGTGAGTATGGAGATCGATGAAGACACACTGCGCGAGATCGCGGATCTGACCGGTGGTGCCTACTTCCGCGCAACCGATGCAAAGGCCCTGGAGGAGATTTACCGGCGCATTGATGAGCTGGAAAAGACGGAGGTCGAGGCGCGAGAGGTGCTGATCCCCAGGCCATTGTTTTATCTGCCACTCGCAGTCGCTGTAGTTCCCTTGGCTATCCTGGGGTTGTATCCCCAGGCTCGCAGTCGGTTTCGGCGCAAGGCAAACGCGGGTGTCTGAACTGGATACAGCCCTTCATTTTGCTCGCCCCGGCGTGATGTGGCTGTTGCTGGCCCCGCTGCCCGTGTGGGTCTGGCTGATGCTGACCGCCAGCATATCGGACAACAGAAGGATTGTTGAGTACGCCGACGCCGAATTGCTGCCGCATCTGTTGCGTCGGGGCAATGCCGCAAAGGGAACACACAAGTGGGGGCGCTTTGCGTTCTGGACGTTTCTGTGGGCACTTCTCGTCATAGCACTGGCGGGGCCACGTATGGGATATACGGACGCACAGCTCTTCCGCCCGGATACGGAACTGGTAGTGTTGCTGGACATTTCAGGGTCGATGCGCGTGGCGGATGTCAAGCCGACGCGACTTGCCAGGGCGCGACAGGAACTCGAGGATCTGCTGAAACATGCTCGCGGCGTGAGGATCGGACTTGTGGTGTTCGCCACCGCTCCCCATGTCATATCTCCCGTCACCGAGGACACGCAGGGTATTCGACGGCTGCTTCCCTCGATCTCCACCGAGCTGGCAAGCCTGCAAGGGAGTCGCGTGACCGATGCGCTCGTCTCGGCGCGCACCCTGCTCTCCGACGCAGGTGACGTAACCGCGCGTTCCGTTTTGCTGATTTCGGACGGAGATTTCGCCGAACCCGGTTTGCAGGCGAACGTCAGGACGTTGTCGGAAGAGGGCATCCGGTTTCACACGATGAGTGTCGGGCTGCCGCAAGGGGCGGGCGTACCCGGGCCCGATGGACGGCCATTGCGGGGCCGGGACGGCAAAAACGTTCACTCTCGTATGAACGAACGGTTGTTGCAGTCCCTGGCAGAGGCGGGCGGGGGCGAATACATCAACTCCGACTTTCGTCACGACGACACGCTGGCGTTGGTGGATCGGATTACCGCGGAAGCTTCGACCAGTGCAAAGGGCGAAGGGCAAATCCGGATCTGGCACGAGCAGTTTTATTGGCTGATTGGCATCCTGATGCTGGCGCTCTTGCCGGAAATGTCCAGGTCGGGACCGGGACTGTTCAGATCTTCGAGGTAGCGTGGAGAACAATGGCACTCAATCGCTCGTCGGGTGCGTTACCCCTCCGGGTACGGGTTTGGCTCGTTCCCCGATGGGGCGAGTTTCCGACACAAACTAACGTCTAGTGGCCGGACCGGCATGTCGCAACAATCAAGACCGTGACGCAAATCAACAGACAAATCGGCACGCGATCCGCACGCGCCAAGTACCCTTCGTTACGCGGGTGGGGCTGCTGCGCGGCTCGCGCCCTGCTGGCAGCGGTACTGATTTCCATCGTGTCTGTCGCTGACGCCGGATGGTTGCATAACCGTGAACAGGCCGCCCAGGAGTCTTTCGAAGCAGGTGACTACGGCGCTGCCGCTGAGGGGTTCAGAGATCACTATCGGGCAGGAGTAGCGCTTTACAGGGCGGGGGAGTACGAGGCATCCGCGAAGGAATTCGAGCAGGTGCAGCGTGAAGCGGTTGCGGTCGACGCAATGTACAACCTGGGTAACGCCCGCTTCATGCAGGAGCAGTACGAACGCGCCGAGGAGGCGTACGAAGAGGTGCTGTCGAGGCGGCCGGAGGACGAGAACGCCCGGGCCAACCTGATCCTGGTCCAGGCCATGCTCGGCAAGCTCGATGAAGAGATGGTCTTCAAGGAAGAGGAACCGGAAAAAGAGCAGCAGGAGAAGCAGGAGCAGGAGAAGCAGGAGAAGCAGGAGCAGGAGAAGCAGGAGCAGGAGAAGCAGGAGAAGCAGGAGCA
>JAYENI010000158.1:0-9236 GCA_034722015.1 Pseudomonadota bacterium | reverse complement strand
GCCGGGGTGGACATCAGCATGGACGGCAAGGGCCGGGCTATGGATAACATCATGGTGGAACGGCTGTGGCGCTCGGTGAAGTACGAGGAGATCTACCTCAAGGACTACGAGAGCGTTGGGGAGCTAACGACGGCGCTCAAGCGGTATTTCGCCTTCTACAACGAGGAGCGGCCCCACCAGAGCCACGGGGGCCGCACGCCGGCGGAGGTGTATTACGGCAGCGCACGTCTGGTGCTGGCAGCGTGATCCCGGCGGATGCCGTAAGTGATTGATCGGCGAAAAATGTGTTGTGGATAAGCCGATGGACGGCTCTGTGGACAACCTGATGGACAACCCTCCGGGTTGACCACAGGTTGCCGCACAGGCCGCCCACCAACTTACCTCACAACGGTTTATTGGATTTCAACAACAGGTTTCTTTATATCTTATTTTCAACTGGAACTGTCTTGACAGAGGGGACCACATCAATACTCGATGGTTTTTGATTTGCAATCGCGCCACGATGCTTTCGTTTTTTGTGCTTCTTCTGTTTCTTGCGTTGCGCTTCCCACCAGTCGCTAACGAACTCGTCAAGTTCCTTCGCAAGGCCGCCGCATAGGTAGATGGACTTCGCCAGGTCCTGATCCCCGACTTCTTTTTCGGCGTAGTGTCCTGCCAGAGCCGCCACACCCTGTATCCTGTCGAGGGTCAATTGGACTTGGTCTACTACATCTATTAGTGACGTTTCCTTTTCCGTGTCGTTCATTAGCCTTTCCCTTTTGCTATGAGATGAGAGCAGATCGTCGCGCCTTGATGTGTTGTAACTTATTGAATATTAAGGGAAAAAATCCCTCGATGGCAACATCATGCCGGTTTGATTCCGGCTCCGTGCACCAATAAAAATAATTGGTTGAATGTAATACCTAACAGTATTTCGAGTATCGTGCAAGCCTTTGGTTACCCATGGGACCCTGGCAGGGGAACGCGCTGTAAAAAAAAGCAAGAAGGCATGGGACGAAACAGGGCCCGAAACTGCGCCAACACCGACGAGACGCTGTCCAACCGCTACACGCATTTGCGCGAAAGCATCCAGGCGGTGGAATGAACATAAAGCAGTACCGCGCCGTGTTCGAACACCCGTTACTGAAGTTGGTCGGCGATGAAATACTTAGGCGCGCTTCCAGTTGACGAAGAGAAGTTGTCAACGGCAGATGAAAACTGACCCACCTGGTTGCCGATTCGGCAATCCGGAATTGACCCATCCGGTGAGTGGTCGTCTGTGCGGATGGACTGAACGATGCCCGCCTTGCGTTTCTCTCTGAGCCGGTAGCTGTAGCCCTCGATCTGGAGGACATGTGTGTGGCGGAGGATGCGGTCGAGCAGGTGCGGGAGTATCTCGGACGTGAACTAAAAAGCCGCTGACGGTTGGTGGACCGCCGGCGGCAATAGAGGAGGAGATGAAGAAGCAACTCGCACTATCCACGGTACAGGCATGCCGTCCCGCGTGTTGTGACCTTCCCGACGAAAGGCGGCAGGCGGGCGACATGCGGCGCCTGCGGAGGGAACATCGTCCCATCTGCCACGCTGTCCTGCATCCGGGAGGTGCGGGAATTGATCCGTATGTTCTGGTTTACTGCGCGGCCGGGCATGGACCCGGCCGCGGAAGCGCAATTACCGTGTGGCGCTCAGTCTTGGGGGATGAGATCCCAGGGTGTTTCGACCGTTGATCCTCCGTGGAATTCGAATGCAGCGATTTCGGCCTGTTCCAGATTGTCCAGATCGTCCAACCCGTCGTAGTAAGCGGCCATGTCCGAACTGTCATAGTCAAAGAAGGATTCGTCCAGGTCGATCTCGACCGTGTAGACGTGGCGTTGGTCGCCGTGGGAAATGACGTCGGGTCCGGTATAGCTCTCCGGCGCGTAGTCCAGAACCGCTTCATCCAGGATCATGCCCCTGTCCGAGGCGCTGACGCTGGCGGCGGTGATACCCAGAGCAAGGGCGGCGGCGCTGACGAGTGTCGTTGTGATGGTTGCGGTTTTCATGGTGACCTCCGATTGGGTGTGTGCAACATCGTGCTTTCATGGTTATAAGACCACGGCCGTGTAACCGGTGTATTGCGAGAGCATGCGAGTTTGTATCACCGGGTAACCGCACCACGACTGGTAACAAACGGTTACACACGTGCCCTCGTTTTCCGGTCGGAAACCCGGGTGGTGGAATGGGCGCCGGATTCCCCCCTGTGTCAGCATGCCCTGCAACAGATCCAGACGGCTCTCAAGCATCTTCAGATGGAGCTGCTGTTCCTGACCGGACATCGAGGGGTGTTCCTCGTTCATCTTGTGCATCATCGTCGTCATCTCCTGGAGATGTTTCTGCATCCGTTCGTGACGTTCGGCGGGGCCCTTGATCTGTTTGATCTCGGCCATCTTCTTCTGCATCCCCTCCATAATGCGTCTCCATCTGTTCCATGTGCGCCATCGACATGGCCCCGCCGCAGTGCATCGACATGCCGGCCTGGAAGCGTAGGGAACCGCTATCGGTCCGGAAGACTCTGGTGTCTACACCGGCGCGTGCAAAGGAAGAGGCCCCTACAACCGGACCCGCCGCAGACGCAGCGCGTTGGTGATGACGGACACCGAGCTGAAGCTCATGGCGGCCGCGGCGATGATGGGCGAGAGCAACAGACCGAAGAAGGGGTACAGTACGCCGGCGGCGACCGGCACGCCGAGTGAGTTGTAGACGAAGGCGAAGAACAGGTTCTGGCGGATGTTGCGCATGGTGGCCCGGCTCAGGCGCCGCGCCCGCACGATCCCGCGCAGGTCCCCCTTGACCAGGGTGACGCCGGCGCTCTCCATGGCCACGTCGGTGCCCGTCCCCATGGCGATGCCGGCGTGGGCCTGCGCCAGCGCCGGGGCGTCGTTGATGCCATCGCCCGCCATGGCGACAATCCTGCCTTCGGCCTGCAGTTGTTTCACGACCTCGGCCTTCTGGTCCGGCAGGACCTCGGCCTGTACACGGTCGATATCCAGCCGCTTCGCGACCGCCTCGGCCGTGGCGCGGCTGTCTCCGGTCAGCATGACGACCCGGATCCCTTCCCGATGCAGGTCGGCGATCGCCTCGGGGGTCGTCTCCTTGACCGGGTCCGCGACGCCGATCAACCCGGCCGCCCTGCCGTCGATGCCGAGGAACATGACCGTCTCGCCTTCCCTGCGCAGGGTGTCCGCCTGTGCCGGCAAGTCACCGGGATCGATCCCGAGGTCGTTCAGCAGGCCGAGGTTGCCCAGCGCGACGTGACGGCCCTCGACCCGGCCCGTCACGCCCTTGCCCGTCACCGATTGAAAATCCTCTACCGGATCCGGTGTGAGGTCCCTGTCCAGGGCGCCGCGCACGATGGCCTCCGCCAGCGGGTGCTCGCTTGCCCGCTCGAGGCTCGCACCCAGTCGCAGGTTATCGCGCTCGTCGAATCCCGGCGCCGCGGTGATCGTGACCAGCGTCGGTTTGCCTTCGGTCAGGGTGCCGGTCTTGTCCACCACGAGGGTGTCGACCTTTTCCATGATCTCCAGCACCTCGGCGTTCTTGATCAGTACCCCCGCCGTCGCGCCCCGGCCGGTGCCCACCATGATGGAAATCGGGGTGGCCAGACCCAGCGCGCAGGGGCAGGCGATGATCAGCACCGCGACGGCGTTGACGACGGCATGCGCCAGTCTGGGCTCCGGTCCCCACATCCCCCAGACCACGAACGCAACGACCGCGATGACGACCACCGTCGGCACGAACCAGCCCGCCACCACGTCCGCCAGTTTCTGGATCGGTGCGCGCGAGCGCTGGGCCTCGGCGACCATGTCCACGATCCGCGCCAGCAGGGTGTCGGCGCCGACGCGCTCGGCGCGCATCAGCAGGCTGCCGGTCCCGTTCACCGTGGCGCCGATCACCTTCCCGCCCGCCGTTTTCATCACGGGAAGCGGTTCGCCGGTGACCATGGATTCGTCGACGGCGCTGCGCCCGTCCACCACCGTCCCGTCGACCGGCACCTTTTCCCCGGGTCGCACCCGCAGCTTGTCGCCGGGTTGGACCCGTTCCAGCGGGATGTCTTCCTCGGTCCCGTCGTCGCGCACGATCCGGGCCGTATTGGGTGCAAGCCCCAGCAGCATCTGGATCGCCGCGTTGGTCCTCGAGCGTGCCCGCAATTCCAGCACCTGACCCAGCAGCACCAGCGCGGTGATCACCGCGGCGGCCTCGAAATAGACCGGGACCGTGCCGCCCTCGCGTTGCATGACGAGGGGAAAGATCCCGGGAAACACCAGCGCTACCACGCTGTAGGTCCACGCCACCGACACGCCCAGGCCGATCAACGTGAACATGTTGAGGTTCCAGGAGACCACCGACTGCCAGCCGCGCACGAAAAACGGCCAGCCGCCCCACAACACCACCGGCGTCGCCAGCGCGAACTCGATCCACTGCACCGCGCGCATGGACAGGCCTTCGGGCAACAGGTCCGGCGCGAGGTCGGCCACCATGGCCAGGACGAATACCGGTACGGCCAGCACCGTGCTGAGCCGGAAGCGCCGGGTCATGTCGATGAGTTCCGGGTTTTCCTCCTGGGTCGTGACCGTGCGGGGCTCCAGCGCCATGCCGCACTTCGGGCAGGAACCGGGCTCGACACGCACGATCTCCGGGTGCATGGGACAGGTGTATTCCAACGGCCCGGAACCGTTGGCCGTGGCTGCATCGCCCTCCACGGGATTCAGATAGCGTTGCGGATCGTCCTGGAATTTGAGCCGGCAACGATCGCTGCAAAACCGGTAGGCGCCGCCTGCGTGGTCGACGTGAAACGCCGAGTCCTCCGTGACTTCCATACCGCAGACGGGGTCCGTCAGGGTGGCGGAGTTATCGTGCCCATGATCATGTTCATTTGTCGGTCGGAGTTGCATGTTCCTTCCCCGTATTCGGACCGACCCTGGGGATCAATCCGCTGAAGTGAAAAGACTTCCTGGCCTGGAATCCTTGAGCGAACGACGAGACAAGGTCGCAATCCGTTCCACAAAGGCTCGCAGGGGATATCGACGTCCAGACGTTCCCCGGTGCCTTCATTTGTTGCGGTACAGGCGTTCGCGCAACTGCAGCACCAACCCGTAGATCACCGGCAGGACCAGGAGGCTGAGGATGGTGACCGTCACCATGCCGCCGACCATCGGCGCGGCGATGCGTTGCATGACCTCCGAGCCCGTGCCGCTGCCCCACATGATGGGCAGCAGGCCCGCGATGATCGCCGTGGCCGTCATCGCGATCGGCCTTACCCGCTCCGAGGTGCCGGCGTGGACCGCCTCGAAGACGCCCCGGGCGTCCAGCCGGCCGACGGTCTTGCCCCGGGTTTCCTCCTGTCCGTCGTCGGCCAGCTCGATCTCGCGATAGCGCCTTTCCACTTCCTGGTCGATGAAGGTCAGTACCAGCACGCCGATCTCCGCGGCGACACCGGCCAGCGCGATAAAGCCCACGACAACGGCCACCGACAGGTTGAACCCCAGCCAGTAGACCAGCCAGAAGCCACCGATGAGCCCGAAGGGGATGGAGATCATCACCACGAGGGGTTCGGTGGCATTGCGGAAATTCAGGTAGAGCAGCAGGAAGATCAACAACAATGTCGCCGGCACCACGATGCGCAGGCGCTGGGCGGCGCGTTCCATGTACTCGAACTGGCCCGACCAGACCAGGGTGTAACCCGGCGGGATGTCGACCTGCTCGTCGACGACCCTCTTCGCCTCCTTGACGTAGCCGCCGATGTCGGAACTCGTGATGTCCACGTACACCCAGGCATTGGGTCTGGAGTTCTCGGACTTGATCGCCGGCGGGCCGCGCCGCAGTTTGAGATCGGCCACCAGCGACAGGGGGATCTGCGCCCCGGTCGGGGCGGCGATCAGCACGCGCTTCAGTTCCTGGGGGTTGTCGCGCAGTTCTCTCGGGTAGCGAAGGTTGACGGGATAACGCTCCAGGCCCTCGACGGTCCAGGTAATGTTCATGCCGCCGATTGCCGTGCTGATGACGTCCTGCACGTCACCGACCGTGAGCCCGTAGCGCGCGGCGGCCTCGCGATCGATCTCGAAATCGAGATAGTAGCCGCCCGCGGCCTTGTCGCCGAAGGCGGACAGCGTGTCGGGCAGGGACTTCACCGCCTGCTCGATGTCGCCGGCCACGCGTTCCAGTATGTTGAGATCCGGTCCGCTGACCTTGATCCCGATGGGTGTCTTGATCCCCGTCGATAGCATGTCGATACGGGTCTTGATCGGCATGGTCCAGGCGTTCGCCAGCCCCGGAAACTTGATCGCCGCATCCATCTCGTTCATCAGTTCCCGGGTCGTCTTCGCGGGGTCCGGCCAAAGGTGCTTCGGCTTGAGGCGCACCGTGGTTTCGAGCATGGCGAGCGGCGCGGGATCGGTGGCGGTCTCGGCGCGCCCCACCTTGCCGAACACGGATGCCACCTCCGGAAAGGTCTTCAGGATCTTGTCGGTCTGCTGCAGCAACTCCCTGGCTTTGGTGATGGAGAGTCCCGGGTAGGTGGTCGGCATGTACAGGATGTCGCCCTCGTCCAGGGGGGGCATGAACTCGCTGCCCAGTTGCGAGACCGGGTACCAGGTCGCCGCGAGCAGCACGATCGCCAGCGGCACGGTGAACCAGCGCCAGCGGATCGCCAGGCGTAGCACGGGCGAATGGATCATGTGCAGGAAGCGGTTCACCGGGTTCTTCATTTCCGGCAGGATCCTGCCGCGAATGAAGTAGCCCATGAGCACCGGGATCAGGGTGATGGCGAGCAGCGCGGCGGCGGCCATGGCATAGGTCTTGGTGAAGGCCAGCGGCGAAAACAGCCGGCCCTCCTGGGCCTGCAGCGTGAACACGGGCAGGAAGGACACCGTGATGATCAGCAGCGAGAAGAACAGCGCCGGCCCCACCGCCCTGGCGGAATCGCCCACGGCCTCCCAGCGTTCCGGGATGTCGAGCGGCGCGCCCTTGCGCGCCGCCGCGGACTCGAGGTGTTTGTGCGTGTTCTCGATCATCACGATGGCGCCGTCCACCATGGCGCCGATGGCGATGGCGATGCCGCCCAGCGACATGATGTTGGCGTTGATGCCCTGCCAGACCATGACGACGAACGCCATGAGGATGCCGATGGGCAGGGTCACGATGGCCACCAGGGCCGAGCGGAAGTGCAACAGGAACAGGATCGTGATGATGCTGACGACGATGGACTCCTCGATCAGCTTCTCCTTGAGATTGTCCACCGCGCGTTCGATGAGGTGTCCGCGATCGTATACCGTCACGATTTCCACCCCCTCGGGCAGCCCCTTGCTGAGTTCGGCGAGCTTCTCGCGTACGCCTTCGATGGTGGCCTCGGCGTTTTCCCCGTATCGCATCACCACGACCCCGCCCGCCACCTCGCCCTCGCCGTCGAGTTCCGCGACGCCGCGGCGCAGTTCCGGACCCAGATGGATCCGCGCCACGTCCTGCAGGCGGATGGGCGTGCCGTTGTCGTCCACCCCCACGGGGATCACCTTCAGGTCCTCGATGCCCTCGATGTAACCCAGTCCGCGAACCATGTATTCGGTCTCGGCCATCTCGACCAGCTTGCCGCCCACGTCCCGGTTGGAGCGCTGGATGGCCCGCTTGATCTTTTCCAGCGGCAGGTCATAGGCGAGTAGCGCGTTGGGATCGACCTCGACCTGGTACTGCTTGACGAAGCCCCCGATGGAGGCGACCTCGGAGACCCCGGTCACGGTCTGCAGGGGGTAGCGCAGGAACCAGTCCTGCAGCGAACGCAACTCGGCGAGATCGTGCCCGCCGCTGCGGTCCACCAGGGCGTATTCGTAGATCCAGCCCACGCCGGTCGCGTCCGGTCCCAGACTGGGGTTTACCCCGGGCGGCAGGCGCCCGGCGACGTAGTTGAGATATTCGAGCACCCGCGAGCGGGCCCAGTACATGTCCGTACCGTCTTCGAAGATGATGTAGACGAACGAGAACCCGAAGAAGGAGTAGCCGCGCACGACCTTGGCGCCGGGGACCGCCAGCATGGCCGTCGTCAACGGATAGGTCACCTGGTCCTCCACGACCTGTGGCGCCTGGCCCGGGTATTCGGTGTACACGATCACCTGTACGTCCGAGAGATCGGGAATGGCGTCCAGTGGCGTGTTCTTCAGTGCCCAGACACCCGCCCCGACCAGGATCGCGGTGGCGATCAGCACCTGGAACCTGTCCCTCAGCGAGGCATCAATGATCGCCCTGATCATCGCCGCCTCCCTGCCCGCCGCCGTCCTCCGTCTTCCCGGACATCGCCTCCATCATCTTTGCCGTCGCCTCGCGCAGCCTGGATTCCGAGTCGATCAGGAACTGGCTGGATGTCACCACCTCCTCGCCGGGAGAGACCCCCTCGAGTATCTGTATCAACCCGTTGCCGCTGACGCCGAGCTTCACCTCCCGCGGCTCGAACTTGCCCGGCTCGCGTACCACGAACACCTGTTCGCGCATGCCGGAGCGCACCACGGCCTCGGCCGGGATGACCACGGCATCCACCTGCCGCTGGGCCTCGATGGTGACGTCCGCATACATGTCGGGTTTGAGCACTCCCTCCGGATTGTCGAACAACAGGCGTACCTTGATGGTGCGTGTCTTTGGGTCCGCATAGGGATAGATGTAATCCACCACACCGGTGAATTCCCGCCCCGGAATCGCGGCAAGTCGAAGCCTGGCGGTGTCGCCCTTCTGTATCCAGGGCAGATCGTTCTCGTACAGGTCCGCGAGCACCCAGACCCGCGAAAGATCGGCGATCGTGTACAGCTCCGTTTTCGGCGTGACGTACTGGCCCTCGCGGGCGCCGATCTTCAGTACGATCCCCTTGAAGGGAGAATGGATGTGCAGGGCCCGTTTGACCTTACGGGTCTGCTCCAGCTCCCGGATCTGGTGCGCGGGAACGTCCAGCATCCGGAGGCGCTCCCGGGAGCTCTCTACCAGTTCGCGCGCGCCGCGGCGAATGTCCTCGTCGGGGCTGTCCCCGAGTGCTTTCCGGCTGTTCAGCGCGAGCAGGTATTCCTGCTGGCTGGAGACCAGTTGCGGGGAGTAGATATTGAGCAGGATCGTGTCGTTGCGGATCCGCTCCCCGGTCTTGTCGATGAAGAGTTTTTCGATCCATCCCTCGGTCTTGGGATGCAGGCGCGCCAGGCGTTCCTCGTCGTAGTCCACGCGGCCCACGGTGCGGATCTCCCGGGAGAGCG
>JAYENI010000157.1:0-64105 GCA_034722015.1 Pseudomonadota bacterium | reverse complement strand
CCGGGTCCGGCATTACCCAGTAACGCGTGACACCTGGCCACCATCGCTACTGGATCCGGTTGCCGGCTCACAATACGGATCTTTCACGGGTTATTCCCGGATTGCGTCCAGGCTGACAACGGTTTCGCCGCCCATCACTTCCGCGCTGTGGACCGCCCCGCTCGGCACTTCCAGCATGTCCCCGGCCTCCAGAATCACGGACCGCCTGCCCATCGTCATCCTGAACCGACCGGACAGGACCGCATCGATCTTGTCCACCCCGTGCGTGTGTTCGGAGAAAACGGTACCGGGTGGATAGTGGTAGCGTGTCACGCGGTAGCCTTGCGACTCGAGCTTTCGCCGCATGGCCGCCTCGTCGAGCACGCCATCGGCCTCGGGGTCCCAGTGTTCCAGTCTCAAGGCAGCACCTCTGTCGCGTTTCCGCTTTGCATTCAGCCTTCAGCTGACTACTGACCGCTGTCAGAAGAAATAGCCGAAATCCAGACGCACGAAATCGTCGTCCTGCAGACCGAAAAGCGGGTCTTTCTCGCTGACGTTGTCGAAGATCTGCAGTTCGAGATCGAGCTTCCAGCTGTCTCCGAACCGCCGGCTGGCCTCAACCCGGAAGGTGCGTGCGACCGTTGTCAGGTCGATGGACCCGCCGGCCAGGATCTCCGTACTCTGCGTGTCGTTGAAGGCCAGGCGCATTCCGACAAACACATCGTTGTCGAAGGGCGAGACGAGACGTTCCGTGCGGCCATCGTAAGTGTACTCACTGACGATGCCGAGATCGATCGCGGAACTGAAGATGCCGACCAGCGTGTATTCGAACCCCCCAACGGCCGCGAAAAAATCCTCCACCGGATTGTTCTGGTAGATCCCCTCGAACTTCCACAACCAGTCACCGAGGATGGACTGGAGTTCCAGCCCTGTCTGCGCCATCTGGTTGTAACGCGGGATCAGCACGGGCTGGCCGGCAGCGTTCGCTCCGGGGAGAAATTCGGGATCGCGGCTGGTCCCGACGAACTGCGACAGGGCGGCATCGACCGGACCCAGAATGGTCGTACCGCGGACGGCGAAATCCACGTGCCAGTTCTTCGCCCCCGACTCGAACTGCGTCTGGCCGGTATCGACGGGTATCACCGTACGCAGCCTCGCATCCGGCCCCGGGAAGGTCCGCTCGCGAAAATAGGGCAGCACGAAAAATTGAAGCGATCCCCAGTCCTGCAGCCAGATCAGCCGGGCCATGGGCTGGCCGAGCTTTTCCTCCCCGTCGATGTTCTCGACCGCATCGGTCTGGTTGATGATATCCACCAGGTGGACGAACTCGGTCACCCCCCAGAAGACCTTGCTGACCCCGAACAGGAACTCGAAGTCGCCACTGACCGCAAGCCAGCTGAGTTCACGAACGTCGAAGTGCGTCCGGTTGGAATCGCGCTGGTCGATCCGGAAGAACGGCACGAAGTTGAACGCCTGATTGCCATTCTTCCAGCTCAGGTAATACTCCGGCTGAAATGCCAGGGAGAGATCCACGCTGTAGTCGGGACCGGCCTTCGGGGTCTCCCAGAAGTACTGGATCTCCGGCGTGATACTGCCGGACCATTCGCCGCTGAAGATAAAGGGGACAGCGGCCCCGGTCTCCACGTCGGGATCCTCCGAAGCGGCCACAGGCGCAGCCGGCGCCAGGGTGTCGGTGTCCCGTTCCGATTCGGGCAGCCCTGCCTCGAAGAGCTCTTTGGCGCGACCGGAGGCAAATGTCGGTATCGTCAGACGGTCCCCGGGGTTCAGCCTGGACGGCTCGTCGACGTCGAGAAAGATCTGCGGATTACCGGTGACCAGTTCGCGCTGCATCCGCAGCGCCATCTGCGGATCGTCGGGATAGAAGTCGCGCGATACGGATTCCACCGTGTCGCCCGCTTTCACCAGCCAGGTGTCTTCGTCGACCATCCCCGCGCGGGCCGCAGGGGACATGAACAGCGCAAGGACAAACAGGAGCCCTAAGGCGATTTTCCGGCAATCGCCTAACGGTGACGCAGACAGCCTGTCCTTCAGGGCAATCCCGCTGAACAGACCCGGACTTAGGCGATTTCTGTCAAATGACATACCATCTTGCTTGTCTTTTCGTCCGTCCTTTGTGTTGCGACAACCGTTCCATCGATCGACGATGCGCCTGTTGTCGCGCCTTGATGACGACCGAAAATCCGGCAAAATCTGGTATGTCATTTTCCGGTAATCGCTTTACCACTGCGGACGTCGCTCCGCCGGGCCTCCGCGCGCGAACTTCCCGGGAAACATAGCCACCGGCCGGGTGCCGCCGGGGCATGAACGGATTCCGCGGCCCCCGGTCCACCCCGTGTACGGCCCGGAGCGGGTCAACGCATCCGGCTCAGGGAGTTCGGATTGAAGTCCCGGTCGCCAAGCCCGGTCCCGAACTGATAATCCTGCCATTCGAGCAGTGTGGACTTCGCCGTCTGGTGGTTCTGCATGGACATGATGTCGGGTCGCCAGTAGCGACCGATGTATTCCTGGTATCCCGACATCTCCAGGGTCTTGAGCAGGGAGTTTTTGCGATCGTAGAACTCGGTCTTGACGGGCCGGTACTCGTCCTTGTCGATCCAGCCCACCTGCCGGGTGTAGCCGGAATGCTCGTAGGCGGGAAAGCGCTCCACGACATAACACTGCCACCCGTCTGCGCACGGCTCGTCACGCAGATACTTGTAGGTGTACTTCTCGACCTCCTGCGACCCCAGGTCCTCGAAGGCGAACTCGCTGCCCATGAACGGCCCTGACTTGTTCTTCGAGTGGATGCGCTTGACCCGCTTGACCGCGGGCAGGTACAGCCATTGGTCGTCAGGTTCGAGTCCGTGTGCGTAGGTGAGCATCACCGTGTTCTTGACGTCCCTCGGCCGATCGAAAACGGAAAGGCTCCTGTCCCCGTCGCCCTGGACCTCGAGGGTCTTCACCCTCAGGTTCCTGACGCTGGTCTTGCCCTTGCGGTTCTTGAGGGTCATCACCATGTCGGCGGTGAAGTCGCCGAAACCCGCGTCGCGCTCGTCGGCGGCAACCGCGATGGCGAGCCCCTTCTCTTCCGGGGTTTCCGCCATTGCGGGCAGGGACATCAGAATCAACATCACGCATGCGAGTCTCATCACGCGACCTCCTTGAAGATCATCAACAGGGGCGGTAACAGAAGGAAATCCACGATCAGGGCGATTGTGATCGTCACGGCGGTGAGCAGCCCCATCCCGGCATTGAGTTCGAAGGCCGACAGCGACAACACCAGGAATCCGGCCACCAGCACCACGGTCGTGACCCACAGCGCAATGCCTACGCTGGAGAACGCATAGCGCACCGCGTCCTCCGCGTTGCAACCCCGTTCTCTCCTCGCCCTGAGATACTTGCTGAGGAAATGTACCGTGTCGTCCACCACGATGCCCAGGGTCATCCCCATCACGACCGAAAGGGCGAGACCGATCTCGCCGACAAAGATCCCCCAGATCCCGAAGGCAATGCCCGCGGGCAGCAGATTCGGCACCAGACTGATCAGCCCGAGTTTCAGCGACCGCAGCGCAAAGATGAGGACCAGTGAGATCAGCACCAGCGCCAGTGTGGTTCCCCACAGCATGCTGCGAATATTCCGTGCGCCGATGTGGGAAAACATCACGGTCGGACTGGCGCCCTGGGTGACAAGATCCGGTGTGTTGGCCTGCATCCAGTCCTTCGCTCGTGACTCGAATTCGATCACGCCGCGCGTTGAGATCGTATGCATGCTGACCGACAGGCGCGTGCTGGCCTTGTCCACGTCGATCTGGTTGTTCAGGTCCAACCCGTAGGGCAGTGACATCTCGTACAGCAGCAGGTACTGGGCCGCGAGGTCGCGCTGCTCCGGCAGGCGGTACCACGCCTCGTCGTCGGCGTGCATGTTCTTGTTGAGCCGCTCGAAGATGTCCGTGATTGCACTGACGTGTATCACCTCCGGCTGCGAACGCAACCACAATGTGAAGCGCTTGACGGCCTCGAGGAATTCGGGTCGGCTGATGCCGCCGGACTCCTTGCTGTCGAGCGAGTAGTCGATAAAGTAGAGCCCGGTCAGGTGTTCGGTGACCATGTCGGTATCGTTGCGGAAATCGATCGAGGTATCGAAATACTCGACGAAAACGTCGTTCAGTTCATTGCGGGGGATCTGCGCGATCAACGCGATGGAAATCACACCCATCACGATCAGCAGGGCGCGCCGCCTTCGAATCACGAACTCGGCCAGTGGGCCCATCATGCCCCCGCCGAGACCCGGCTCCCGTCGCGCCCTGACCGGAAGCACCGCGACGAAGGCAGGCAGAAACAACACGCTGAGTACGAAGGCGTAGGCGACGCCGATCGCGGTGATGTTTCCGAGATCATGGAACGGTGGAGAGTCACTGAAATTCAGGCTCAGGAAACCGATTATCGTGGTGAGAGAGGTGAGAAAGATCGGATGAAAATTGACTCGCAGACTCTCGATAACGGCGTCGTGGCGCTGCGCGCCGGCGCGCATCGAATGAAGGAATGTCGTCAGGAAATGGACACAGTCGGCCACCGCCAGGGTGAGAATCAGTGTCGGAGCGCTGGCGGATGGGGGCGTGAGCTTGATGCCGAGCCAACCCGTGGTCCCCATCGCCGCCAGGATGGATAAGATGACGACGATGACCGTGGCTATCGCTGCGGGGATATTGCGAAGGAACAGGACGAGGCTTACGACGATCACCACGAATGCGAGGGGAACCAGCAGGCTCATGTCGGCCTTGCTCGCCTCGGGGAAGGCGTTGTTCATCATCACGACACCGCTGACGTGAAACGCGATATCGGGGTAACGGGCCTCGAAATCGGCGACGATCGAGCGCGCGTACGCCACGACCTCGGGGACCTCGTTGGTCGGATCGACCCCCGGCAGCTCGACGGTGACGTTGACCGCCGCGGCACGACTGTCGGGGGAGACCAGGCGGTTGACCAGTATCGGTTCCCTGAGCGCGATTTCGCGGATCGTCTCCCGGTCTTGATCGGAGAGCCCATCCACCTCGTCGACGAGATCCTCGACCAGCAGGTCGTCCCCGTCCGCCGAGGTATGCTGGAAATTGGCGATGGAATCGACCCGAATCGAAAAGGGGATCTGCCAGGCGCGGGTCGTGAGTTCCTTGATTGCCTCGAGGGTGTCGCCCGAGAAGACGTCACCGTCGGACGGCAACAGCATGATCAGGACATTGTCGTTCTTGGTGTAGCTGTCCTGCAGGTTCTCGAACGCCTCGAGCTGCGGATTGCTCTCACCGAAAAAGACGCGGTAATCGTTTGTGAACTGGAGGAACCGCCCGCCGCTGGCCAGAACAGCCACCACAGCCAGCGTGGCGACAATAACGAGGTACCGCCAACGAATCAGGAATCGGGCGTATTTGTCGATCACGAGTTTTTGTCCGCGTGTCTGGCCAGCGACGATCATACCGCCCCGGGACGGAACTCACCATGGCGAACGACGCGTCGGAGGGAGCATCCCGTTACGCGGCACTACGTCACGGTTTGGAATCTGGATTGGCATACGCCATCGCGATCGAGGCGGATTCCACTGAAGACGCGGGAAACATGAAGCACACAATTTCGGAATGGAACGCGCCAGGGATTTTCATCACCGGCACCGACACGGGTGTCGGCAAGACCTGGGCCGGCGCACGACTGATCCCTGCACTCGCCCGCCGGGGGCTGCGCGTTGCCCCACGCAAACCGCTCGAGTCGGGTTGGGAGTTCGGTGACGACAGGCTGACGGACGCGGGGATCCTGGCCGCCGCGGTCCCTGGCGGAACAGCGCTCGACGTCGTGTGTCGCTGGCGCCTTCCACAACCCGTATCGCCGGCAAGGGCTGCGGAACAGGCCGGAGTCAATGTCTCGCTTTCCGACGTTATCGAGGCCTGCCGGATCGAAACCGAAGAATTTACCCTGGTGGAAGGTGCAGGAGGGTTCTATTCCCCGTTGACCCGTGACGCCCTCAATGCCGATCTCGCCGAAGCACTCGACCTGCCTGTGTTACTTGTGGTGGCCGACCGGCTGGGTTGCATCAACCACACCCTGCTCAGCGCCGCGGCAATCGCCAAACACAAACTGACATTGTGCGCGGTGTTGCTGAACCGGATCGAGGCGCCGGTAGACTCCGCAATGGACAACGCAGCTGACCTCAGGCGTTACCTGGACTGTCCGGTTCTTTGTAGCGAACGCCTTGGGGCACCGGACAGCAGCAGTGTTTGGGTCGAGGATCTCGCTGACCTCGTGACGCGCCGTCCGGCTCAAGGTTAGGCGACTGCCGGAAAATAACATACCAGATTGCGCAGGATTTTCGTTCGTCTTCAAGGCGCGGCAACGGGCGCATAGTCGCTCTATGCAACTGTTGCCGCAACGCCGAAGATGGACGACAAGACAAGCAGGCTGGTATGTTATTTGACAGAAATCGCCTTAGCTGTTCAACCTGCGCCAGTAGGTCACTCGCCAGTAATACAGTACGGTGGTATTCGCCTCGGGATACGAGTCTGAATAGTCGATACCCCTTCGAGGCTCCTCGATATTGTCCTGAACCGGATCGAGCAGGCGCCAATCACCCTCTCTGCGCTCCATTTCGAAAGGTTCTCGACCCATGGCCCGCTTTCTGCGCTCCGATGCGCCGAACTCGGCGAAGTTCCTCTGCGCAGTTTCCAGGGACACGACATTGGCGCTTCCGTTCATCAGGGGAAAGCGCAGCTGCGCAAGATCGTCCTCCCAGCAGCAAATCGGGCAGTGCGCATGGCTTCCCGGTTGCGCGTCAAACACGAGGTAACCGCAACAGGGGCAGGGAAATTTTTCCAGGAACCAGTCGCTTGATGCCATACCACCCCATGGGTCGGATCCCGAAGCCTGGATGCACCCGGGGTTCAATCGCTCGATCGCCGCGACGCCCGTCGCGGCGAGTGGCGGAATCAGATGTTGTAGCCGGTCTCTTCGTGCTGGGTGACGTCGAGTCCCTGGGTCTCGTCCTCGTGCGAAACGCGCAGGCCGATCATCACATCGACGACCTTTAGAATGACGAACGTAACGACGGCCGTCCAGGCCAGCGTTGCGAGGACCCCGATGACCTGTACTCCGACCTGCCGTCCTACGGTCATTCCCTCGGCCAGGCCCGCCCCGCCGAAGGAGGATACGACCAGGAACCCGGCAAATATCGTGCCGATCATGCCGCCGACACCGTGAACGGGAAAGACATCGAGAGAGTCATCGACCTTCAGGACACGCTTGAGCATATTGGTCGCCCCGAAGCAAACGATGCCCGCGGTAAGGCCGATCAGCAGTGCGCCGAGCGGCCCGACGAATCCGGACGCCGGGGTGATCGAGCCGAGACCGGCCACCATACCGGTCACGATACCCAGTACGCTGGGCTTTCCGTATCGCAACCACTCCATGGTCATCCACGCGAGCGATGCGGTCGCCGCGCTGATGTGCGTCACCAGCATGGCCATACCGGCATCCGAGCTGGACGCCACCGCGCTGCCGGCGTTGAAACCAAACCAGCCAACCCAGAGCATCCCGGCCCCGGCAACCGTCATGGTCAGGTTGTGAGGCGGCATGGCGGTCTGCGGAAACCCGCGACGGGTGCCAATCACCAGGGCGGCCACCAGTGCGCCTGTCCCGGCGGTCACATGCACCACCAGCCCGCCGGCGAAGTCGAGTACACCCAGATCCGAGAGCCAGCCTCCGCCCCAGACCCAATGGCAGACCGGAAGGTAGACCAGCACCAGCCAAAGGGCGGAAAACCACATCATCGCAGAAAACTTCATTCGCTCGGCGAAGGCCCCGACCACAAGCGCCGGAGTGATAATGGCGAACGTCATCTGGAACATCACGAAAACGGTCTCCGGAATGGTCCCCTCGACCGATCCCCGCTCCACACCCGAGAGCATCGCCTTCGCCAGACCGCCGATCCAGTCGTTGAGGCCCCCACCGTCGGTGAATGCCAGGCTGTAGGCGAAAAACACCCAGAGCAGTGACACCATGCAGGTGATGGCGAAACACTGCATCAGGACCGACAGCACATTCTTCGCACGAACCAGTCCTGCGTAGAACATCGACAAACCCGGTATGGTCATGAACAGCACCAGGGCCGTCGAAGTCAACAGCCATGCCGTATCGCCACTGTCCAGTGTTCCTTCGGCGAGCACGGCCGAGGGTACAAGGGTCAGTCCCGCTGCGGCGAAAGGACCAAGGGTTGAGAGGGGTGTCTTCATCTTCCTGATTCTCCTGTTCCATGCTGCCTTGCGCGAGACATGCAAATGCGCGCCTGATTTTCATGGTCCGGCTGCCAGGGGTGGCGTGGGCTGATCATTACCACCGGTTTTCGCATTCCCGGTAGATTCCAGATGGTCGTGAGGGGTACCGCTCTTGCAAAAAGGAACAGCTTTCCAGGCGCGCCCCGAAAAAGAAGGTCATCCAGGCGCCTGTCGGTTTCGTGGGAAACGCTGGCGCGAGTATTCGAACGCGTCCGGCCCGGGCGGGTCGCCGTCTACAGTGCAGCGTCCCCGGATTCGCCCGTGCGGATCCGGACCACCTGTAAGATATCCGAGACAAAAATCTTGCCGTCCCCGATCTTCCCCGTCCGGGCGGCGTTCGTGATCGCCTCGATGACACCATCGACCTGGTCGTCGGAGACCGCGACCTCGAGTTTCACCTTGGGGAGAAAATCGACGACGTATTCCGCGCCCCTGTAGAGTTCGGTGTGTCCCTTCTGCCTTCCGAAACCCTTGACCTCGGTCACCGTCAGACCTTTCACTCCCATCTCCGAGAGCGCTTCCCTGACGTCGTCCAGCTTGAACGGCTTGATAATTGAGCTAATGAGTTTCACTACCTGTTCCCTCCCGACTCGATGACCGGGATATTGAGCGAGCCGCCTGTCCGGCCTCGAACACGACGGTGGGTTGCGGTGAAACCGGGCGCCGCCACCTCAAGACGGTGGGCGAACACCCGGGATTCATCCCGGGGAGTGAACGGCCCGAAGCCGTGTTTCCCCGCGCACACTGAGCGACCTAGTTTATCTTGGGGTCGAGTTCGCCGCTGTCGTAGCGCGTCACCATGGCCTCGAGATCGATGGCCTTGATTTCCGAAGCGTGTCCGGCGGTCCCGAATGCCTCGTAACGGGCCTTGCAGATATCCTTCATTGCCTTGGTCGCCGCAATGAAGTATTTCCGGGGATCGAAATTCTTGGGGTTGTCGGCCAAGTGCTTGCGGATGGCTCCGGTCGAGGCCATCCGCAGATCGGTGTCGATATTCACCTTCCTGACACCGTTGCGAATGCCCTCGGCGATTTCCTCGACCGGAACGCCATAGGTCTCGCCCATGTCGCCGCCGTACTTGTTGATGATCGCCAGCCAGTCCTGGGGAACGGAACTGGAGCCGTGCATCACGAGGTGGGTGTTGGGGATCCGGGCATGGATCTCCTTGATCCGGTCGATGGCGAGGATGTCTCCGGTAGGGGGACGCGTGAACTTGTAGGCACCGTGAGAGGTACCAATGGCGATCGCCAGGGCGTCCACGCCGGTTTCCTTGACGAAATCCGCCGCTTCCTCGGGATCGGTCAGCAGCTGGGAGTGGTCCAGTACGCCCTCGGCCCCGATGCCGTCTTCCTCGCCGGCCATTCCGGTCTCGAGCGATCCCAGGCAACCGAGTTCGCCCTCGACAGAGACACCGCACGCGTGGGCCATCTCCACCGTGCGTTTTGTCACGTCGACATTGTACTCGTAGGAGGCCGGTGTCTTGCCGTCTTCCCCGAGTGATCCGTCCATCATGACGGAGGTGAAACCCAGCTGGATGGAGCGCTGGCAAACCGCCGGGGAGGTCCCGTGATCCTGGTGCATCACCACCGGGATATGCGGCCATTGCTCGACGGCGGCCAGGATGAGGTGCCGCAGAAACGGGGCACCGGCATACGAACGCGCGCCTGCCGAGGCCTGGACGATGACGGGACTGTCGGTCTCGTCGGCGGCCTCCATGATGGCGTGCATCTGCTCCATGTTGTTGACGTTATACGCCGGCACGCCATATCCGTGCTCGGCGGCGTGATCCAGCAATTGCCGAAGTGAAATCAGGGCCATGTCGTCTTCTCCTGCTGTTGAACTTAAAAATCCGCATTGCCACGCCGTCTCGTCTCACTCGGTGTCAACGAGTTCTCCGACGCGGACGATTTTCATCGCGTTGGTGCCGCCATCGACACCCATCAGATCACCCTTGGTGATCAGGACGAGATCTCCATCCTGCACGACCCCGCGTTGCTTGAGCACATCGACCGCGTCCCGGTTCGCCTTGGCGTGACTGGTCTGCGTCGTCTCGATGTTGGCCGGGTAGACCCCCCGGTAAAGCGTCACTTTTCTACTCGTGCGGTCGTGTCCCGTCAAGGCGTATATGGGGATCGCCGAGCTGATGCGCGACATCCACAACGGCGTGGACCCGGATTCGGAAAGCGCCGCAATTGCCCGGACGCCAAGGTGATTGGCCGTATACATCGTGGCCATGGCAATCGCCTCGTCGACCCGCTGAAAACGGGTGTCGATCCGGTGATCCGAGCGCTTTGCCACCCGCTGCGTCTCGGCCGCCAGGCAGATCCTGCTCATCGCCTCGATCGCCTGTACGGGATACTTGCCGACAGCGGTTTCCCCTGAAAGCATCACCGCGTCGGTGCCGTCAAGCACGGCATTCGCCACATCGAACACCTCCGCACGGGTCGGAATCGGGTTGAAACTCATCGTTTCCATCATCTGGGTCGCGGTGATCACCACCCGGTTCATGTTCCGCGCCTTGGTGATGAGGCGCTTCTGTACCGCCGGCAGTTCCGCGTCACCGATCTCGACGCCGAGATCCCCCCTGGCGATCATGATGCCGTCCGAGGCCTCGATGATCTCGTCGATACACTCCAGCGCCTCGGGACGTTCGATCTTGGCGATGATGCCGCCTCCCCCGCCTGCGCCCCGCAATAAAAGCCGCGCCTCGCGTATATCTTCGGCCGTGCGCGGAAACGAGACGGCCAGGTAATCGACGTCCATCCGGGACGCCAGCTCGATGTCCTTCCTGTCCTTGTCGGTCAGGGAAGGCGCCGAAAGTCCGCCACCCTGCCGATTGATTCCCTTGCTGTCACCCAGTACGCCGCCCACCCTGACGCGGGTGGAGATTTCGTGTCTGGCAACCTGTTCGACATCGAGAACCACGCGCCCGTCGTCGAGCAACAGTGTATCGCCTGGCCGGACGTCCTCGGGAAGTGACGGGTAGGTGATGCCGACGCGTTCCACGTCTCCGTCGCTGGTGTCCAGGCGGGAATCGAGAACGAACGGGTCGCCCGGATTCAGCGTCACCCGACCTTCAGCGAAACGCCCGATACGGATCTTGGGTCCCTGCAGATCACCGAGGATGCCGATGTGGCACTGGCGCGCGGCGGAAATCTCGCGAACCCGCTCGGCGCGCCGCACATGGTCCGCCGGATCCCCATGCGAGTAGTTGATGCGAACGACGTTCAATCCCTCGCTGATCATGTCCTCGAGCACACCGTCATGGTCCGTCGCCGGGCCCAGGGTGGCGATGATCTTGGTACGGCGCTGTATTGGTGTATTCACGCGTCAGGTGGACAGGTCAATACGGGATCAACCCCCGGCGCGCGCTTCGAGCATCGCGACGGCCGGCAATTTCTTTCCCTCGAGAAACTCGAGAAACGCCCCACCGCCGGTGGAGATGTAGGACACACGATCGGCGATTCCGTACTTGTCGACCGCGGCGAGCGTGTCCCCGCCTCCGGCGATGGAGAAGGCCTCCGATGCCGCGATGGCCTCGCCAAGGGTCCTGGTCCCGGCGCCAAACTGATCGAACTCGAAAACCCCCACGGGGCCGTTCCAGACAATCGTGCCGGCGGTTTTCATCATCCCGGCATAGGTTGCAGCGGTTTCGGGACCGATATCGAAGATCATATCGTCGTCAGCCACCTCGTCGACCTTTTTCACCACCGCCTCTGCGTCTTCCGCGAACGCCTTGCCGACCACCACGTCGGTAGGCACCGGGATATCGTTTCCCTTGGAACGGGCCACTTCCATCAGACGCCTGGCCTGGGGCAGGAGGTCTTCCTCGTAGAGGGACTTCCCGACGCCATAGCCGGCCGCGGCGATGAACGTGTTGGCGATTCCCCCGCCCGGGATCAACTGATCGACCACGCCCGACAGCGATTCCAGCACCGTCAGCTTGGTCGACACCTTTGAACCACCAACGATAGCGGCCATTGGGCGGGCAGGATTGCCGAGCGCCTTTCCGAGGGCTTCCAGTTCTCCGGCCAGCAGGGGGCCGGCGCAGGCCGTGGGCGCGAACTTCGCAACCCCGTGTGTCGAGGCCTGCGCTCGGTGCGCCGTACCAAATGCGTCCATGACGAAGACATCGCACAGAGCGGCATACCGCTTCGACAGGTCTTCGGCGTCCTTCTTCTCCCCTGTGTTGAAGCGGACATTCTCGAGCAGAACCAGTTCACCCTCGCCCAGTTCGGGTGCCGAGTCGAGATAGTCCTTGACGACACGGACCTCCTTGCCAAAAGCCTCCGACAGGTAGTCGGCCACCGGTTGCAGCGAAAACTCCTCTGCGTACTCACCCTCGGCAGGGCGGCCGAGGTGCGACATCAGCATGACGCTTGCTCCGGCCTTCATTGCGAGTTCCATGGTCGGCATACTCGCACGGATACGCTTGTCGCTCGCGACCTTCCCGTCCTTGATCGGCACATTGAGGTCCTGGCGAATCAGCACGCGCTTGCCTGCCAAATCAAGATCGGTCATTTTGACGACGGACATACAAAACTCCTTGGGACTGAAATCCAAAAACGGTTTGTTAAACAGCTGCGATTTAACAAACAGCTTTCAGCAAGACGGGGTGGGCTGCCACCCACCCCGTACCCGACAGGTCAAGCCTCTCAGTTGGCGGCAACGTGGCGCACGAAGCGCATCATGTTGCAGGTGTAGCCATACTCGTTGTCATACCAGGACACAAGCTTGACGAAGCTGCCATCCAGCGCGATGCCTGCTCCGGCATCGAAAATGGACGAGTGGCCGACACCACGGAAGTCCGTAGACACAACCTTTTCATCGGTGTAGGCGAGTGTTTCACTCATCGGGCCGGACTCCGAGGCTGCCTTCATGGCCGCGCAGATATCATCGTAGGACGCATCACTGTTGAGTTCCACGGTCAGGTCGACGACGGACACGTCCGAGGTCGGCACGCGGAAGGCCATGCCGGTCAGTTTACCGTTCAGCTCGGGCAGCACGACACCGACCGCCTTGGCGGCGCCGGTCGACGAAGGAATGATGTTTTCCAGGATGCCACGGCCGCCGCGCCAGTCCTTCATCGAAGGCCCGTCGACCGTCTTCTGCGTCGCGGTCGCGGCGTGCACGGTCGTCATCAGGCCACGCTTGATGCCCCAATTGTCGTGCACGACCTTGGCGATCGGCGCCAGGCAGTTGGTGGTGCAGGAAGCCGCAGAGACGATGGCCTGACCGGCATAGGTTTCGTGGTTGACGCCGTAGACGAACATCGGTGTACCGTCCTTAGACGGAGCGCTCTGCACGACCTTTTTGGCGCCCGCGTCGATGTGCTTCCGGCAGGTCTCTTCGGTCAGGAAGAAGCCGGTACACTCGATGATGAGGTCAGCACCGATCTCGTCCCATTTCAGGTTGGCAGGATCGCGCTCGGCGGTCAGGCGAATGGTCTTGCCGCTGACAACCAGGTTGTTGCCATCGACGGCGATATCACCGCCGAAACGGCCATGAACCGAATCATACTTGAGCATGTACGCGAGGTAGTCGGCATCCAGCAGATCGTTGATACCGACCACTTCGATATCAGCAAAGTCCCTGTCGATGACACGGAACGCCATGCGGCCAATGCGGCCAAAACCGTTAATACCTACTTTAATCGTCATAGTGAAAAATCCTCTTGGTAAGGAAAGTGTGTTACGTGAAAACTTCGGAAACCGGAGATGCTGTCAGCACGGCCACGACCCTCCGGCATTCGGATTATTGGGAGAGTACTGAGTTGACAGTATTCACGATGTTGTCGACAGTGAAACCGAATTCCTTCATCAAGGTGCCGCCAGGCGCGGATTCTCCAAAAGTGCCGATGCCGACGACCTTGCCCCCGAGACCGACATATTTCAGCCAGAAATCCGGTACACCGGCCTCGACCGCCACACGCGCCGTAACATCCGAAGGTAATACGGACTCGCGATAACGCTCGTCCTGGGCATCGAAGACCTCGGTCGAGGGCATCGAGACGACCCGGACCTGTTTGCCGTTCCCGGCCAGCTGCTCCGCAGCCTCCCCGGCGATTCCGACTTCGGAACCGGTCGCGATGATGATGCAGTCCGGCGTGCCCTCGGTGTCGCGGAGGATATAGGCACCGCGGCTGACGTTGGCCAGTTGCTCCGGCGTGCGATCCTCGTGAGCCAGATTCTGACGCGAAAAGATCAGGCAGCTCGGTCCGGCGTCGTTTTCGAGAGCCGTCTTCCAGGCAATCGCGGTTTCAACCGCGTCGCAGGGTCGCCATACGGTCATGCGCGGAATCATGCGCAAGGTCGCGATCTGCTCGACGGGCTGGTGGGTCGGGCCGTCCTCACCCAGACCGATGGAATCGTGCGTATAGACGAACAGGCTGCGAACCTTCATCAGTGCCGCCATGCGCAGCGCATTCCGGGCGTACTCCGAGAACATCAGGAAGGTGCCGCCATAGGGGATGAAACCACCATGAAGCGCGATGCCGTTCATGATGGCGGACATGCCGAATTCCCGCACGCCATAGTGAATGTAGTTACCGGAACTGTCCGCTCTGCTCAATGGCTTCGAACCCGACCACATGGTGAGGTTGGAACCGGCGAGGTCGGCCGAACCGCCCAGCATCTCCGGAAGATTCGCTGCATAGCCTTCGATAGTCTGCTGGGACGCCTTGCGGCTCGGAATCGACGCCGCCTTCCCGACGACGGATTCGATAAAGGCATCCGCCTTCTCCGACCAGTCCGCAGGGAGGTCACCGGCGATACGCCGCTCGAATTCCGCCGCCAGATCCGGGCTCTCGGACCGGTAGGCTTCGAACAGATTGTTCCATTCCCCCTCGGCGTCGCCACCCTTGCCCCGCGCATCCCAGCCGGCGCGGATATCATCGGGGATCACGAAGGGCTCGTGCGTCCAGCCGATCGTCTCCCGAACCAGGGCTACCTCATCGTCTCCGAGGGCGGCACCATGACACTCCTCCTTGCCCTGCTTGTTCGGTGAACCCCAGCCGATAATGGTCTTGCAACAGATCATCGTCGGGCGACCGCTCTCGGCGCGCGCCTGCTCGATGGCGGCCTTGATGGCATTCGAGTCATGACCGTCCACATCCGGAATCACGTGCCAGCCATAGGCCTCGAAGCGCCGGGGCGTATCGTCGGTGAACCATCCCTCGACCTCGCCGTCGATGGAGATCCCGTTGTCGTCGTAGAAACCGATGAGTTTCCCGAGCCCCAGCGTACCGGCCAGCGAACTGGCCTCGTGGGAAATCCCCTCCATCAGGCACCCGTCGCCAAGAAAGACATAGGTGTAGTGGTCGACGATTTCCTTGCCGGGGCGATTAAACTGCGCTGCGAGGGTCTTTTCGGCGATTGCCATGCCGACGGCATTGGTGATGCCCTGCCCCAACGGGCCCGTGGTGGTTTCGACACCGGGAGCGTAGCCGTACTCGGGATGGCCGGGTGTTCTGGAATGAAGCTGCCGGAACGCCTTCAGTTCATCAATTGGCAGATCGTAGCCGGCCAGATGCAGCAGAGAGTAGACCAGCATGGAGCCGTGACCGTTGGATATGACGAAGCGATCCCTGTCGGCCCATTTCGGATTGGCCGGATTGTGCCGCAAATAGTCGTTCCAGAGCACTTCCGCGATGTCCGCCATACCCATCGGCATGCCTGGGTGACCGGAATTCGCCTTTTGCACGGCGTCCATACTCAACGCGCGTATCGCGTTGGCCAGTTCTCTTCTTGACGGCATCTAAGTGACTCCTTAGTTTAAAACTTGCAGATTCGCGACTCGACCTTGCGAACGCACCACGCAGAATCGGGGCCCCGGGAGGCACCGGGCGTCGGCAGATGCTTGGCCATACAGTTTGTTATTTCCGGGTTTCAGGTGATTGCCGGGACGCTCCCATTTTTCTTCGTTAGTGCGCCCGAGTGCGACACCTTACCAAGGACGGAATCGCGCAAAAGCGGGGATTCTCACCAAAGTGGGCGATGGCAGCAACATCGGTGTATTAATAGGTAGGTATAAAATTTTTATACAATGCCCTCCCTGCACACGGGGAGCGGCGCGCAAATACCGCTACCTTTTCCAATGCTATCAGCTGGTTACGATATATGATCGACGACCCAGAAGATCCCGCTGTCAATCGGATTGCACGAGGCAGCCGAAACAACAGTCATTGAAAGAAGGAGAATTTGGAGAACCACATCTGCCGCCGCGGGTGCATGTCACCAGGACTCAGGACCGTTCGCGCCATTTAATGGAGCAACCCATCCCCGGGATCTGATCCTGTGGCCCCTTACCCGATTCCGCCACCTGTTTCATGGCTTCGAACAGGTCCCGGCGAACGTCCTCAGGGGCAGCCTCCTTGCGGCTGGCATCCAGTCTGCCCCGATACTGAAGCTCAAGGTCCGCGTTGTAACCAAAGAAATCGGGAGTACAAACAGCCCCGTACGCCCTGACGACTTCCTGCGTCTCGTCCAGGAGATACGGGAAAGGGAAATCGAACTCCTCCGCCACCCGCTTCATGTTCTCGAACGAATCCTCAGGATATTCGGCAGGGTCGTTCGACATAATTGCCACACTGTTGATTCCGTGCTCCATCAGCTCACGTGTGTCCCTGACGATGCGGTCACGCACGGCCTTGACGTAGGGGCAGTGATTGCAGATGAACATGACCAGCAGACCACGTTTCCCCCGGCACCGGGACAGGGCCCAGCGGTGCCCGTCGACACCTGGCAGGTCGAAATCGACGGCGTGTTTCCCGAATTCGCAAACCGGGGTTTCAAGACTGACCATTCGCTAGCTCCCTGACCGGCTGATAGAGACTGGGGTGGCGCAGCCTAATCGACTTTCCGGTGGATTGCATCCGTTAGGTGTGATTTGGGAGTACGCCGCCTCCCCGAGAACCCGGGTTCGCGCCAAGCCACGTAATCTGATAATATATCGCGCCCGAAATAACCTGGCGGGAAATCAGCCCCTTCCCGCACGCAACCCCATCTAGTGGAGGTTTCTACCCGGATGTCTGACAATTTTCTTTTCACCTCCGAGTCGGTCTCGGAGGGTCACCCCGACAAGATCGCCGACCAGATCTCTGACGCGGTGCTCGACGCGATTCTCGAACAGGATCCCGCGCCGGAGAACGCACGTGTCGCGTGTGAAACCATGGTAAAAACCGGGGCCGTGATCCTCGCGGGCGAGATTACGACGGAGGCCTGGATCGACCTCGACGAACTGGCTCGCAAGGTCGTCTGCGACATTGGCTACACGAGCTCCGACGTAGGGTTCGATGGCAGCACCTGTGCGGTCATGTCCCTGATCGGTAAGCAGTCATCGGATATTGCACGGGGTGTCGACCGTACCGCACCGCAGAGCCAGGGTGCAGGTGACCAGGGACTCATGTTCGGCTACGCGACCAGCGAAACCGACGTCCTGATGCCAGCCCCGATCACCTTCGCCCATCGTCTGGTGGAGCGGCAGGCCGAAATGCGCAAGACTCACGTGCTCCCGTGGCTTCGCCCCGACGCGAAGAGCCAGGTCACGTTCCGCTACGAGGACGGCAGGATCTCCGGGATCGACGCCGTCGTCCTGTCGACGCAGCACGACCCGGATATCGACTACGGGCACCTGCGTGAAGCGGTCATGGAAAACATCATCCAACCGGTACTGCCGCCCCAGTGGACGGATTCGAATACGCGATACCATATCAATCCGACCGGCAGTTTCGTCATCGGTGGCCCGGTGGGCGATTGCGGGCTCACCGGCCGCAAGATTATCGTGGACACCTACGGCGGCGCCGCGCGGCACGGTGGCGGCGCGTTTTCCGGAAAGGATCCTTCGAAGGTGGATCGTTCGGCTGCCTATGCCGCGCGGTACGTCGCCAAAAACGTGGTCGCCGCCGGTCTGGCCGAGCGCTGCGAGATACAGGTCTCTTACGCGATCGGCGTAGCCGAACCGACATCCATATCCGTCGAGACCTACGGAACCGGCAAGATCCCGGATGAAAGGATCGTCGCCCTGATACGGGGGCATTTTGACCTCAGGCCCTACGGACTGGCCAGAATGCTGGATCTGGTTCGCCCGATCTATCAGAAAACCGCCGCCTACGGTCACTTCGGGCGAGAGGAACCTGAGTTCACCTGGGAACGGACCGACAAGGCCGCGGAGCTGAGAGACGATGCCGGGCTGGGCGCCCAGATCCAGGTTGCCGGTTCCTGAATTACAGGGAAATGAATATGACGACACAGACAGCAGAAAACCTTCGCCCCGAATTCCACGTCGCGGACCTTGAACTTGCCGGGTGGGGCCGCAAGGAAATTGCCATCGCCGAAACAGAGATGCCGGGACTCATGGCCCTGCGAGAAAAATACACGGCGGAACAACCATTGAGGGGCGCCCGCATCGCGGGCAGTCTTCACATGACGATCCAGACCGCGGTGCTGATCGAGACGCTGACCGCACTGGGAGCAGAGGTCCGCTGGGCCTCATGCAATATCTTCTCCACACAGGACCATGCCGCCGCCGCAATCGCCCGGGACGGGATTCCGGTATTCGCCTTCAAGGGCGAAAGTCTTGAGGAATACTGGGCCTTTACGCACCGGATCATGGAATGGGACGACGGTGGAACACCCAACATGATTCTTGACGACGGCGGTGACGCCACGATGCTGGTCACACTCGGCGCGAAGGCCGAAAATGACCCCTCTGTTCTGGACAATCCGGAAAGCGAGGAAGAAAGGGTCCTGTACGCCTCGATCAAGTCCCGAATCTCCACCCACCCCGGCTGGTATTCCGCGATCAAGAAGAATATCCGTGGGGTAACGGAAGAAACCACCACAGGGGTTCATCGCCTCTATCAGATGGAAGACGAGGGCGAACTGCCCTTCCCGGCAATCAACGTCAACGATTCGGTGACCAAATCCAAATTCGACAATCTCTACGGATGCCGGGAGTCACTGGTCGACGGAATCAAGCGCGCGACGGACGTCATGCTCGCAGGCAAGATCGCCCTGGTTTGCGGATATGGAGACGTAGGCAAGGGTTGCTGTCAGTCGCTTCGCGGCCTGGGCTGTACCGTCTGGGTGACAGAGATCGATCCCATCTGCGCCCTGCAGGCAGCGATGGAGGGTTACCGGGTCGTCACGCTGGAAGAGGCCGCCGACAAGGCCGACGTATTCGTTACCGCCACCGGAAACTACCACGTGATTACCCACGATCACATGGCCAACATGAAAAACCAGGCGATCGTCTGCAACATCGGTCATTTCGACAACGAAATCGATGTGGCCGGCGTCAGCGTGTACGAGTGGGAGAATATCAAACCCCAGGTTGATCACATCATTTTCCCGGATGGCAAACGCATCATACTGCTGGCCCAGGGTCGTCTGGTAAACCTGGGATGCGCCACAGGCCACCCGAGTTTCGTCATGTCAAACTCTTTCACCAACCAGGTGCTGGCTCAAATGGAACTCTGGGTCAAACCGGCTGAGTATGAGAAACGGGTATACGTACTTCCAAAGAAACTCGACGAAGAGGTCGCCCGGCTTCACCTGGAAAAAATCGGCGCGAAGATGACGACCTTGACTCCCCGGCAGGCCGAGTATATCGGGGTCCCACAGGAAGGCCCCTACAAACCGGACTACTACCGCTACTGAGGCGGCGTGCCCGGAAGTGAACCACGGCCGCGAGAGGCCGGGACGGGCGGGTGACATGGATTCAGGAGCCAATGAAGTCACAGCAACGGCACGAAAGGATATTCAGCGTAGAGTTCTTTCCACCCAGGTCTCCCGAGGGCGAGAAGAAACTCCACAGGACACGGCAACGCCTGTCGTCCGAACTCGATCCCCGCTTCTTCTCGGTCACCTTCGGGGCCGGCGGTTCGACAAGGGAAAAGACGCTTGAGACGGTCCTGGAGATCGCCGGCGCGGGATGTATGGCGGCGCCGCATATCTCGGGAATCGGCGCCGACCGCGATCAGGTTCACCAGGTCATCGAGACCTACCGCGACAACGGCATACGCCATGTGATTGCGCTCCGTGGAGATATCCCCTCAGGCGTCCGTCACGGTGGAGATTTTCGGTATGCAAGTGATCTTGTCCGTTTCATACGCGAGGAGACCGGCGATCACTTCCACATCGATGTAGCCGCCTACCCCGAGTTCCATCCGGAAGCGGCCAGCGCCAGGGACGACCTGGAGCATTTCCGCCAGAAAGTCGAAGCAGGCGCGAACAGCGCGATTACCCAGTACTTCTACAACGCCGAGGCGTATTTTCGCTTCATAGACCGTTGCGAAGCCATGGGGCTGGACCTGCCGGTCGTTCCCGGCATCATGCCCATCATCAACTTCAGGCAGCTGGCCCGGTTCTCCGGCGGCTGCGGTGCGGAAATCCCGCGATGGTTACGCTGGCGCCTGGAGGATTTTGGCGACGACACGGATTCTCTCAGGGCCTTCGGCGTCGACGTTGTCACGCGTCTTTGCGACGACCTGCTAACCCGGGGAGCGCCGGGACTGCATTTCTATACGATGAATCTTGCATTGCCGACGATCGCCATCTGGAAAAACCTTGGCCTGGATGTGCGTGGCCCGGTCAGCGAATCGGCCTGACTGTCACGCGTATTCGATTCACGGGATAGCACCCGGCCATTCAAAACGAAATTCCAGGATCCTGTATGCGCATTCCACGCATCTATGTCGACGGCGCGCTGGAGAAGGATTTGCAAATCCGCCTGGATCCGCGCGCACACCACCATCTCATCAACGTGCTGCGTCTGAAATCAGGGACACAGGTGCGGGTGTTCGACGGAAACGGCACCGAACGTGTCGCCATCATCACACAGGTCGATCGCCGCGGCGCCACGGTGACCCCGGGCGACCGGATCCCCGTCGATACCGAGTCCGGGTTGACGGCCGGGCTGATGCAAAGCGTCCTTCGCGGCGACCGCATGGACTATGCATTGCAGAAAACGGTTGAACTGGGGATCAATGACATCCAGCCGATATGGACCGAGCGATCGGAACGACCTGTCCAGGGTTCGCGGCTTGAACGCAAGCACATTCATTGGCGAGGAGTGGTCATCAGCGCCTGCGAGCAGTGCGGCAGATCCCGGCTGCCCCGGCTGCGGCCTCCGCTGCATCTGGCCGACGCGCTGGCTGACGCGCTGGCTGACGCCAACGGTAAAAATACCTTCGTGCTGGACCCTGCAGCCAGTTCGGGATTTCTTGACACAGATGAGCCGCCTGAGCAATTGACGCTGGCTTGCGGTCCGGAAGGCGGGCTTACCCGGCACGAGATCGAACAGTGCCAACAGGCCGGATTCCGGAGTGTGCGCCTGGGACCCAGAACGCTGAGAGCCGAGACGGCGGCTGTTGCCGCGATGGCGGCGGCACAAACGCTGTGGGGGGACTTCTAGCGTGCCGTTAGGCGATTGCCGGAAAATGACGTACCAGATTGCGCCGGATTTTCGTTCGCCTTCAAGGCGCGAGAACAGTTGCATAGTCGAACGATGGAACGGTTGTCGCAACACAGGGGACGGACGAAAAGACAAGCAGGATGGTATGTCATTTGACAGAAATCGCCTTAGCTTTCGCCCGGAACGGATATTACCCGCCCAGGCGGTCTGCCACGATTCCTCGCTCGACGCCAGCCAGTTCCGGGATGATGCCCGGCTGCCCCGCAACCAGGACGTTTTGGGCGACGAAGGCGTTCCGATCCCCGGAATCGTCGCTGACCGACTCTACGCGGTCGGCATCGAGCACCATCGGACGGGGAAGCGCTTGCAACTCCAGGGCGTAGAATTGCAGATCGCCAATCCCTTCCAGACCGTACACAACGACGCAGGCCGCCGCTTTACCGGTCGGGCCCGACTCGCGACCGCACAGGGTCTCGAAAGAAACCACGGGGATCCTGATCCCTCGCCACTCGAAACTACCGACGAGCCATGGAATATCGTCGCTGGACGACTCGAACTCGACTCCCTGCAGCACTTCGGCAATATTGGCATGCGGCAGCACGAGATTGAACCCGCGCATCGGCAGGAGAAGGGAACTAACCTGAACGATTGATTCAGCCATATTGTTGCAGTCCTGATACCGACGTAGGCCTGGGCCCCATCCGATCGCCACAAAGCAATCGGCCCGTCGTTACAATCCCGGCCTCATCGCGACGTAACTCAAGTGACAAACTAGAGCAGCTCCTTGATGGATCCAAGCAGGTCGCTCTCCTGATAGGGTTTGCCCAGATACTTGTTGACACCGATGTTCTCCGCCCTCTGTCTGTGTTTCTGGCCTGTTCGCGACGTGATCATGATAATCGGGATATCCTTCAGATCCGGGTTGTTACGAACGTGCGTCGCAAGTTCGTAACCATCCATGCGCGGCATCTCGATATCCATCAGCATGAGATCAGGCTTCTGCTCCTGCAGTTGACTCACCGCGTCGACGCCGTCTTTCGCCGTCATTACGGCGAAGTTATTGCGCTCGAGCATTCGCGAGGTAACCTTGCGAATGGTGATGGAGTCGTCGATCACCATGATCGTCTGCACCTCCGAAACGACCGGCGGCCTGTCGGAAATATAGTCGAACTTGACCCCCGCCCCGACGCGTACCAGGCCGGCGACATCGAGAATCAGCACAACGCGCCCGTCACCGAGAATCGTTGCGCCGGATATCCCCCTGGCCTTGCTGACCTGGGGACCAAGCGATTTCACGACGACCTCGCGGTTGCCGATCAGGCCGTCCACCTGCAAACCGGCCCGGAAATCACCTGATCTGACCAGAAGCACGGGATACATCCTCGAAGGGTCACTCAGATCGGGTTGATGCAATCCAAGCACCGTCCCTAGATACTTCAGTTCATAGGCATTGCCGGCGTACTCATATATGGCGCCTTCCTGCTCGTACCGATCACCGAGGTCCTCGGCGCTGATTCTCACGATACCCTCGATACTCGTCAGCGGGACGGCAAACACGTCTTCACCCAACTGAACCAGCAGGGCCTGGTTGATCGCCAGGGTGAAGGGCAGCCGCACAGTGAATACCGTACCGACACCGCGTGTGGAGTCAATGGTCAGGGTACCGTTCAACTGCTTGATTTCGCTAACGACGACATCCATGCCGACACCGCGTCCCGCGATCTGGGTGACTTCACCCGCCGTGCTGAATCCGGACTCCAGGATTAGCTGCATGACATCGTGATTGGACAGCTTGTCGCTGTCACCAATCAGACCCTGCTTGTATGCCTTGGCACGCACGGCCTCCAGGTCGATGCCACCACCGTCATCCGCTACCCGAACGACAATCTCGGCGCCATCCCGGTCAACACTGATCCGTACGTTACCGGTTTCCGGTTTACCGGCCTTTCTGCGTTTCTCCGGGATTTCCAGTCCATGTGAGATTGAATTCCGGATCATGTGCTCCAGCGGCGCCACCATCCTGTCCAGGACGGACCGGTCAAGTTCGTTGGTCTCGCCCATGATATGAACGTCGACCTTTTTCCCCAGTTCGTGCGCGGTCTGCCGGGCGACACGGCGCAAGCGCGGCGCAAGACCCGCGAACTGAACCATTCGGGTCCGCATCAATCCTTCCTGCAGATCCGTACTGACCCTGGATTGCTGCAGAAGCAGCGTCTCGGAGTCTCGGACGACGTCCCTCAACATATCCTTGATGCTGATCAGGTCATTGACACTCTCGCCCAGTGATCGTGACAGCTGCTGCAGGGTCGAGTATCGGTCAAGTTCCAGGGGATCAAAATCCGCCTCATGTCCTGGCTTTTGCGGATCCTGATCGTAGCGATACAGAATTTGCGTTTCGGTCTCGATATCCATCTGGCGCAGTTGCTTTCGCAATCGCTCTACTGTTTGTTCGAGCTCCCAGAGATTGAAACCGAAAGACGATATCTGTTGCTCGAGCCGCGAGTGGTAAATATTGACCTCGCCGGCGTTGTTTACCAGATTGTCCAGCAGGTCCGACTTGACGCGAATGACTTCCTGAGGCGCCGAAGGCTGCGGAGACCTTGGCGTTCCCGCAACCGGCGGCGCCTCCTGAACTTCAGGCCCTTGCTGTACCGGCGCCGGTTCGAATACCGGCTCTTCCCCGCGGAGGCGCGCGATTTCCTCCAGTATCCCGACGGCCGGGTAGACCGGATTCCCCTGCCTCGCCTGGTCGAGCATGTCACTGATGCCGTCGAATGCCCGGCGCAACAAACCGAACATGTCGGAATTCCCCGACAGGCGCCCCTCGGCAACCTCGACAATCATGGACTCCAGGGCATGACTCAGGTCACCGATGCTCTTCGGGTAGCCCACCATGCGCGCCCCGCCCTTGAGCGTGTGCAGTTGACGCTGCAGTTCGGTGACCGCTTCGCGATCATCGGTCTTCTCCGACCACGCCTGCAGGGCGCGGTCCCCGACCTCCATGAGGTCGGTCGCCTCCTCCAGAAACAACTCCGCCAGTTCCTGGTCCTGTTCGCCCGGCATATCGGGTAATGGACCCTGCGCTTCGGCGGGTTCGGTTTCTCCTCGCAAACCGGCAATCTCCGCGATCAGCGCGGCGTCTGCATAGACCGGTTGCCCCTGCCGTGCGTGGTCGAGCATGTCACTGATGCGATCAAAGGACCGGTGCATCATGTCGAACATTTCCCGACCGCCCGATAAACGACCGTCGGCAACCTCGACAATCATGGACTCCAGGGCATGGCTCAGGTCACCGATACTCTTCGGGTAGCCCACCATGCGCGCCCCACCCTTGAGTGTGTGCAGCTGACGCTGCAGTTCGGTGACCGCTTCCCGATCGTCGGCATTTTCCGACCACGCCTGCAGGGCACGGTCTCCGACCTCCATGACGTCGGTCGCCTCCTCCAGAAACAGCTCAGCCAGTTCCTGGTCCTGTTCGCCCGGCATGTCCGGTGTTCCCGGAAGCGTCGCAGCGGGCATCACGCACTCCGTCACAACCGGGGGTTCCGGCAGGGCCACCGCCGCATCTTCCACTGGCGCCGCCGCGCCTTCTACGGACCGAATCATCTCCTCGGCCATCGTGTCGATACGCGCGCGCAGTTCCCCGTCGACGGAAACGTTGGCCGGAGCGTCCCTGAGTACGCCCAGCACCCTGCCAATTTCTGTGGCGACGGCCTCTACCGTTTCAAAGGCAGGCTCCCCTACGGTAGCGAATTTTTGCTTCCTCGATTGCAGGTATGCCTCAAGAGGACTGCACAGTTCATGTATCGCGGGGACGCCAGTGGTCCTGGCGCTGCCATTGAGGGTATGCACCGCTCGCAGCAACTCGTCACTCAAGGGCAGTCTCGCCCGTTGCTTGACGCTCGCCTGGATCAGGGAATCGAAATCGCGCTGGTGCTGAGTGGCCTCCGTCAGGAATATCTCCAGCAACTCGGGGTCGAACCCGCCCTCAGCTACCAGCGGCAACTCCACTTCTTCCGCGCCGGACACAACTTCGGGTTCCGGCCTTTCCAGAATTGGAGGCTCGGCGAATGGCTGGAGATCCACCTCAACAACCCGATCTGCAGGTTGAGGCGTCTCATCGACAACGGGGCTGGCTTTAGCCTTGGCCTTGGCCTTGCCTTTGGGTTTGGCTTTCGCTTTGGCCTTGCCTTTGAGTTTGCCCTTGGCCTTCGCCTTATCCTTGGCTTTACGTTCGACCGGCTCTTCGCCTTCTTCGGCAGCCGGCTCGCTGACTTCCGTCTTCACCTCGCCGACGTCCCCACCGAACACTTCCTTCAACGCCTCCCAGGCCTCCTCCGCTTCCGCAGGACCCTCGGGCCCCCTCCCCGCCACTTCCCCGGCGGGTTCCTGCTCGGGCACAGGCGTTCCCGGTTTGCTCAGCGCATGGGCTACAGCCATCATGAAGAACACGTCCTTGTCCGGTTCACCTTCCCCCTTGATCTGTTCTACCAACTGCGGAAGCATGTCTACCGCACTGGTCATCGCTTCCATCAGCTCCGGACCCGGAGCAACCGTATTGTCGAGCACACGATTTATCAGGTTCTCGTAAGCCCAGGAGAACTCTGCGATGACTCCGGCGCCGACCATTCGGCCACTGCCTTTCAGCGTGTGGAACATGCGCCGAATAGTCACCAGGGTCTCGTCGTCGTCCGTGTCACGGCGCCACTCAGGAAACAATTCGACGACCTGCCCCACGACCTCGTCGGCCTCTTCGAGGAAGATCTCCAGAATCTCGTCGTCTGCGCCTTTTTCGAGCACGACGAGATCACGATACTCATCTCCCGGGGCACCGCTCGCCTTGGTGTCGCCAACACCCGTGTCGGTCGCAACCACGAGCATTTCTTCTGAAGCGGACTCCTGGGGAGTCAACGGTACAACCGTCTTCTTGACCTCGTCCTCCAGCGCCACAACGTCACCGAACGTCCCGGTCGAGTCGTACGGGAGATCCAGGACCGATGGCGCCTCCTCCACTTCCTGGTTCGAAAGCGGGACCGCCTGGACCGGATACCCGAGCCGTGCCATGCCCGACTCTCCGGGCTCGAGTATTGCGTCAATGCTTCGACCCTGGTTTTTCAGGGACTCAATGTAATACTCGGCGCTGGAAACCGCATCGGCGAGGTGTTCCAGAGCCAGCGGATCCGGCGTCTCACCGCCTTCGAGTATCCGCTCGCTGACATAGTCGCGAATGGATTTTAGCAATGGCGCCACCGCCTGCGCATTTGCCACGACGAGCGCGCCGGAGAGATTGTCCAACGTCACCGGCACGGCACCCAGGCGCTCTTTCTGATCAGGCGCGGACGTATACTCGATGATCGAATCCTTGATCGTTTCGATGTCGTGGAGCACCTCGCCGACAAGTGTCTCGCGAAGTTTGAGCACCTCGGCCGGGGGCAGCACGCCGGTACTGAAAACGTCGCCGGCCGCCTCGTCCTGCGGCGATCGAAACGACACGAAATCGTCGAGCGCGCTTTCGACATTGATGACCACGGTCGCCATATTCATGATCGCAATTTCGCTCGAACCGCTTTCACCGCTGACGATCTGGTTGACGATATCCGCCTGGTTCATGACCTTTTCGCGGGCAGTGCCCAAGCCGAGCATGCCCAGCGTGTCGGCAATACGGTGAAGCCGCATGATGACCGCGTCGAGGTCACCGGTGTTTTTCTGCCCCTGGGCAAAAAAGATCTCGAGGTTGTCCTTTACCTCGGCCAGGTCCTCGCGTACGGCGTCCGACACCGCGGCCAGGACCTCGGCCCCTGGGCCAGACAGTCGCTCCCTCACCTTTTCCAGCTCCTGCTCATCGGGCAGGACCTGACTCAGGGAAAACTGTGCTTTTACCGCGGATACAAAACGACCCCGCTCGTCGGCCTGTGCAACGTAATAGAGTAGATTCTTGATCAGATCCTCACGCAGTGCATCGTCGACACCCGCCTCACCGACATCGATCAACTCCCTGATCTCGCGGTCCACACGCCCGAGGAGATTCTTGACCGTCACACCCGCTTCGAGGCCTTCCATCGCCAGCGCCTCGGTCAGCGCACTGCTTGCCGCCCACAGTCGCCTGGCCGCCGGAGTCTCTGCATCCCGGTAGAGCCTTGCCGTGACGGTGAGCATTCTGGCCAGGTTTCCCTTGGCGTCGTCTCCCCGAAACCAGCCCAGAAGACCCACCTGAAAGGTTTGCCGCAATGCCGGAAAGTCGGCCTGGATGTCTCCGATCGTTCCGGTATCGATATCCGGATCAATGTCGCCAAGCTCGGGAAAGAACAGGACCTTCCCGGTCATCGGGTCGGCGCCGCGAGCGCTCCTCATATCATTCAATAGCGGCAGCAATACCGCCGGCACGTCCCGATTCCCCGCCTCGACGTGATCGAGATAGTCCTGCAGCTTCATTACGGAACTCAACAGCTGCTCGAACGCCTCGTCCCGCTGCTCAACCTTGCCTTCCTTGAGCGCGATGGTGAGATCCACCATCTCCCGCGACAATATCGCGGCACCCTTGACCTCGACCATCTGCAGCGTGCCGCCGGCCTGCCTGAGCAACGCAACCACCTCATCGAGCTGGTAAACGTCGTGGTCCTCCTCGATGTAGTCCTGCAGCGCCAGCCTGGCATCCTTGAGGAGCTCGTCGAGCTCCTTCTTGACCCAACTCAGCTTGTTGCCTTCGACACTGTGGCTTGCTTTCATCTGCTGCTACCTTTCCGCGCGGGTTCCGGGAGTCCAGACAGCCCCATGATCCATGGCGGGAATCAGGCTGGCACTCGCTGCGGTTCGGGATGCTCCACACCAAGCTCGTCGCTTTCGGCGGGTGGCTCCTCGGCAAGAATCTGCATGTCGGCTTCATCGGACTCCGGCAGCTTGAAGCCGGCCACCGACTCCTTAAGGTCAGTCGACAGTTCTGTGAGCGTACCAACCGAATCGGCGGTTTCGGTGGTGCCCGCCGAAGTCTGCATGGTGATCTCCTGGATCACGTTCATCGTGTTGGTGATGTTGGCGGCTGACGTCGCCTGCTGCCGGGCCGACTGGGATATCGACTGGATCAACTCCGACAAATTGGTCGACACATTCTCGATCTGCTGCAGCGACTCGCCGGCGTCCTCAGCGAGTTTCGCGCCGGCCACCACATTAGCCGTGCTCTGCTCCATGGATATAACCGCCTCATTGGTGTCGGTCTGGATGGTCTTGACCAGTACCTCGATCTGTTTCGTTGCGTTGCCCGCGCGTTCCGCCAGACGCTGCACCTCGTCCGCCACCACCGCGAAACCACGGCCAGCCTCACCGGCCGTGGCCGCCTGAATGGCCGCATTCAGGGCGAGGATATTCGTCTGATCCGCGATTTCATTGATGAGTCCGACGATGTCACCAATTTCCTGCGAGCTTTCACCGAGCCTCTTGATACGCTTGGAAGTCTCCTGGATCTGCTCACGGATCGTCCCCATGCCGTCAATGGTACGGCTCACGGCGCTCGTACCGCCGTGGGCAAAGTCCACCGCCCGCTGGGCTACATCCGCCGACGTACCTGCATTCCTCGAGACCTGCTCGATCGAGTCCGCCATGTCCACCACGGCCGCTGACGCCGCCGCGATCTCACGGGCCTGTGTATTACTGGCCTCCGAGAGATCGGATGTGATGTGCTGCGCGCGATCCGCGGACGTCGAGACCCTTTCCGAGGTATCGTTGATCGTCGTGACGAGACTCCTCAGCGCATCGATGGAAAAGTTCACGGAGTCAGCTATTGCGCCGGTGATATCCTCGGTAACGGTGGCGTGCGCAGTGAGGTCACCGTCAGCCAGCGTTGCCATTTCGTCGAGCAGCCTGAGAATGGCCTGCTGGTTCCGGTTGTTTTGCGCTGCGGACTCTTCCGCCCGGATACGCGCACCACGCACCAGCCTCCAGCCAATGAGTATCAGAACGATAAGTGACGCCGCCGCCAGTGCACCGGCCGCATTCATCAGCAACTCCAGTCTCGATCCGTATGTCCTGATCGCTGTCTCGAGAGATTGTGTTGTGCTCAGCAGCAGAGCGCCCTGCGACTCGATGCCGCTGGCCGCAACGTTGATCTCCGACAGTTCCGTGGACGATTCGATGATGCCTTCGGCCTGCTCCTTTACCACCGCATAGGCCACGGCCACCTCACGCAGCGCCTCCCGTACTTCGACATTGGTCAGTTTCCTGATCCCCAGTTCCTCGCTACCGTTGGCGAATCCCTCAAGCACCTCGCCGAACAGTCGGGCGTCGTTACCGAATTCCCCGGCGGCCGTCGCGGACGCCTCGGTCCCCGCAAGCACGCGATTGAGGCTGTTTTCCATGCGCTGTGCGATCATCAATTGACGGGTCGCGATATAGACCTGTTGTTGTGGCGCCCTGTTATCGACCAGGACGCTGACTACCTCGTCCGAGGTCTCCAGCAGGAAAGGCATCGTCTCCCGGATGATCTCGACGTATTCAGCAACGGTCGAGATCGTTTCCTGACCTGCCAGTATGGAGTCTATGCTTCTGCGGTAAGTCTGCCAGTCTCCGTCGACCGCGTTTACCTCGCTCGCAATTTCAGCCGGTGCGGCGGGTAGCCTGGCGGCCGGATCCCCTTTTTTCAGCCTCTTCTGCAGAGCGTCGAAGGCGTCTCGCTCCTGACCGAGCTGATCGAACGCCGCTGTTGTTCCCGAGGCCGCTTCGAGCGACAGTGTCGCCATGCGCTGGGAAAGCAGCTGCAGTCCAGAGGCGGTCGCGAGGTACTCGCTCTCGTGCTTTGCCTGGGTCGTGATATACACCGCGGCCACGCCGACTACAGCGATCAGCGCCACCAGCACGACGACGAGAAAAATCGTTGGCTTGTCACCACCGGCACGTGAGGATACGTTCATGCTCTGTTTCTCCTGATCGACATGGTCGGGATTCGGACTGGCACAGGAATACCCTGAAACCGACAAGACTGGTATTGCTGCGGGACTTTACACCCGTAAAAAAACCGCTCGTGCATACGCGAGTTCTGCCCGACAGTTGCCGGGCCGCCGGAGCGAGATACTCCGCGAACCGACAAAGCGCCCCCTGTCAGCTCACACGGCCGCATCCAGGAAGGCCTCGCTGTACACCAGACTCATGAGACCAAAGACGCCAAAACTCTCGCCTGCGGACGCGAACGACTGCTGTACGAAAGGCTGCAGGGCCGGTTCCAGACCCGCAGGAGGACCCTGAACCTCTTCGGCCCAGAAATGTTTCAATCCCTGCACCGAATCAACGAGTAGTCCCGTGGAAATGCCTTCCAGATCCACGACGATGACTCGCTGGCTCTTTGGATCGGCGGGAAGCGAGCCGCCGAACAGCATCGACTGCAGATCGATAACCGGCAGCAGGTTGCCGCGCATGTTCGCGATTCCCTTTACCCAGGTCTTGGTATGCGGAAGATGCGCCAGTGACGGCGGTGTAATCACCTCCGTCACTTCTGTCATCGGGGCGAGTAGTGTGTGCTGGCGAAGCTGAAACGCGATTCCGACCCATTCCTCGCGCGACGCCTCCATGACGGGCAGGCCCGCCGCGAGGCGCGTGGCCCGCTGCTGCATGCCGTGCAACAGCTCGATCACTTTCCGGCTCTGTGCGCTGGACATGATCGTCTCCGTTCAACCGGACAGTTGGGATCGAACGCTCTTGAGCAACTCCTTTTCCCTGACCGGCTTGACAAGATAACCCTTCGCCCCCTGCCGGCTAGCCCAGACCTTGTCGGTCGGCTGGTCCTTGGTGGTCACCATGATCACCGGAATCTCCGCTGTCTGGGGATCATTTGAAAGTTGCCTGGTCGCCTGGAATCCGTTCAGTCCCGGCATGACAACATCCATCAGAATCAGATCAGGGACGTCGCTGCGCGCCTTCTGCACGCCTTCCTCTCCGGACTCGGCCACCGCGATGTCATAGCCCGCCTTCTCAAGGATCTTCCTGAGTACGTGTATCTCGGTCGGGGAATCATCAACGATAAGAATACGGGTCACTTTCTGCCTCCCGGTTACAGGTGAATTGTCATTGTGGCGCCCATTCAGATCCCGTCTTGCCGTGCGGGCGTTCCGACCGGCAAATACCAGTTACCGCTTCAGATATTGTCTGATGGTACCCACCAGATCGTCCTTGCTGAACGGCTTGGTCAGGTACTGTTCCGATCCGACAATGCGCCCCCTGGCCTTGTCGAAAATGCTGTCCTTGCTCGACAACATGATGACGGGCGTACTCCTGAACTCCCGATTGTTCTTGATCAAGGCGCAGGTCTGGTAACCATCCAGCCGCGGCATCATGATATCGACGAAAATCAGGTCCGGCTTGTGCTCGGCAATCTTGGAAAGCGCCTCGAATCCGTCAGTCGCGGTGATGACCTCGCAGCCCTGCTTTTTCAACAGCATCTCCGCGGTTTTGCGGATCGTTTTGCTGTCGTCGATGATCATCACCTTTACACCGGCGAGATCCTCTGTCGCCATGTCTGCATTCGCGCTCACATCAGCCCCGGTAGAGTGGAAAATCCGGACACATTCTGGCCGGCTGCCGCACGCAAAAAAAACAGCAATTCAGATATTGCTAATTTAATAACGCGCCTGTCGTGCAAGGGTCACGATCCATGCCAACACGGAAGAAGCGGCTCATTAGTAGAATGAATATAGGACAATAACGCAGAAACGGCGACCGCCGACAATGCAAAGCGGATAAAATGCCCTAATATTCCGACTTAGCCGATGCACTCACCCTGGCCCTTGCATCCCGAGAACCTCACCGCCCGGGAACAGAGCGGGACGAAACACCCATGCAGATCGAGATTGCCGTCATTATGGACTCCATCGGGTCCATAAAGATCCACAAGGACAGTACCTTCGCGATGCTGCTCGAGGCGCAGCGCAGGGGATGGGGCATACAGTACCTGGAGCAGGACTGTATTTTCGTACAGGACGGCATCGCGCTCGGACGAATGCGGCCGTTGTCGGTTCTCGACGATCCCAGGGGCTGGTTCGAACTCGGCGAGCCGCAGGAACGCCGGTTGTCCGACTGCACAGTCATTCTCATGCGCAAGGACCCTCCCTTCGACATGGAATACGTCTACACCACCTACGCACTGGACCTGGCCGGCATGGATGGCGCATTCATCGTCAACGATCCCGCAGCACTCAGGGACTGCAACGAAAAATTGTTTACCGCCTGGTTTCCCCAATGCTGCGTACCGACGCTGGTCAGCCGGGAGCAGGACCGCCTCAGAACATTCATGCGGCATGTGGACACGGCGGTCCTCAAGCCGCTGGACTCGATGGGTGGGGAGTCGGTATTCAGGGTCGCCAGGGGAGACCCGAACACCAACGTGACCCTGGAAACGCTGACGCGACACGGAAAGCAAACGATCATGGCGCAGCGATTCATCCCCGAAGTGGATCAGGGCGACAAGCGCATCCTGCTCATCGACGGAATACCGGTACCCTATGCGCTGGCACGAATACCCGAAGAGGGGGAGGCGCGGGCCAACCTCGCGGCCGGCGGCACCGGCAAAGGGGTCAAACTTAGCGAGCGTGACCGGTGGATCTGCGCCCAGGTCGGACCGGAACTGAGAAAGCGCGGGCTGCTGTTCGCCGGTATCGATGTGATCGGTGACTACCTCACCGAAATCAACGTCACCAGCCCGACCTGTATTCGGGAACTCGACGCCCTTTATGGGCTCAACATCAGCAGCGAACTTTTTGACGCGGTGGCGCGCCGGCTGGCCGAACGAGCCGGACCGGTTAAGTGAGCGCCGGGCCGACCGTGCCGGACACGCGTCAAGAGACCTGACTTGAGTGCACCAGCCATCAGCATGGACCAGTCTTCGGGCAACCTGCTTCCCCTGACACTTACGGTGGCCGCGGCCCTGCATGCGGTCATCATTTTCGGGGTCGGATTCGGCGTATCGCGCGACCCGGCCCCGGCAGCGACCTCGCTGGATGTCATCCTGGTCCAGACCGAGGCCAAAGAGGAGCCCGACGAAGCGAAACGCATGGCGCAGGCCGCCCAGCAAGCCAGCGGGCGGACCAACGAGGCGCAGCGCCCGAGCAGCCCGGTCTCGAGTCCAAGCCCTTTGCCAACCACCGGAATGTCACCGTTCAGAACCGAAGAGGCCAGTGCATCAGACACCAAGAATCAGCAAAGCGTCATTACTTCGCTGAACCCGTCCGACTTCCGTGAGACGAGCCAGGAATCTCCCGAGGAGGAACTGCTGCGGGAACTCGACACACTGCAAAGGGAGGATTCCCGACAAATGGAGATCGCGAGACTCACCGCGGAGCTGGCATCGCGCGAACAACAATTCTCGCAACGGCCGCGAGTCAGCTTTGTGGACTCCCTCAGTGCGAAGAGCGCATCCGAAGCGCAATATGTCCGTGAATGGGTAGACAAGGTCGAGCGCGTCGGCAATCTCAATTATCCGGACGAGGCCCGGCGCAAACAGCTCGCCGGCAGCCTGATACTGCATGTGCTTCTCAATCACGACGGCGACATCATCAGCGTGGAGATTGGTTCTCCCTCGGGACACCAGGTACTGGACGATGCAGCCATGCGGATCATCAGGCTCGCCGCACCGTTCGAGCCATTCCCCGAACAATTGCACCAGACGACGGACAGATTGATGATCACGCGCACCTGGCTGTTTCAGGCCGGCGAAACGCGTCTGACGGAGTAGTCTCCGCCATCGCTAGCCCCACCCTTTGCCGCTTGTCAGCATCACCCGATCGGGCACATACTACTCAATACGGATTCCGGAGGGCCCACGATGCGCCGCCGGGATTTTCGGCCGCCGGACGGCTACCCGAATTTGGATTTCCCCTGCCCGGCGGCAGCGTCGCGGTCTCCCCGATTCACCACTCACCTGATGAGCGATATGGAATCCACCCGGTTCGCCAATCACTTTCTCATCGCCATGCCAAACCTGGCGGACCCGAATTTTTCGCAAACGGTAACCCTGGTCTGCGAGCACAATGAACAGGGCGCCCTGGGAATCGTCATTAACCGCCCTACCGACCTGAAGCTGACGGATCTGGTGGAGCACCTGGAAATCGAACAGGGCATGCCCGTTCCCGAGGATGTCACGGTGTATTCGGGCGGTCCGGTTCAGATGGACCACGGATTCGTGCTCCATCAACCGCTCGGGAGCTGGGAGTCGACGCTGGTAATCCACGCGGACCTCGGTCTGACGACCTCCCGTGACATCATTACCGCCACCGTATCCGGCAATGGCCCGGAAAGGCAATTGATCGCTCTGGGGTACGCAGGTTGGGCGCCCGGTCAGCTGGAACGGGAAATTGCCGACAACGCCTGGCTGACGGTCCCCAACGACCCCGATATTGTATTCTCACTGCCAAGCAGCAAACGCTGGCACGCCGCAGCGGGGAAACTTGGCATTGACCTGAACCTGATCGATGGAAGCGCCGGCCATGCGTGAGCGCAAACCCCGAATTAGGCGATTTCTGTCAATTGACATACCATCTTGTTTGTCTTTTCGTCCGTCCTCTGTGTCGCGACAACAGTTACATCGTTCGACGATGCGCCTGATGTCGCGCCTTGATGATGAACGATAATCCGGCGCAATCTGGTATGTCATTTTCCGGCAATCGCCTTACTACCCGCCGGCCCGAACCAGCGTGGTCCCTGCCCAGCATCACACCGATTGCCGATGATCCGGGTCGTCCTGGGATTTGATTACGGTAAGAGGCGAACCGGTCTGGCCGTGGGAAACCGGTCGACCGGAACCGTGACACCGCTCAGGACGATCACTAGCGTCGGGGGAGCACCGGACTGGAAGGCCATCGAAAAGACCATCCTGGAATGGTCTCCGGACGCACTGGTCGTCGGCGAACCCCGGGGTGAAGCGCAACTACGGGGCGCCAACAACGCGATCCTCGCCGAAATCGGCAGATTCCGGCGAGGACTCGGGAAACGCTATGGACTCCCGGTATTTACCGTCGACGAGACCCTCAGCTCCGACGAGGCCTATCACCAGCTCCGGATTCGTCGTCGAGCGGGAAATCACCGGGCAATCCGTCGGGGCGATATCGACAAGATCGCTGCCGCCCTGTTGCTGGAGACATGGATGAACACCGAACCGAACCCGGACCCGGAATCGCCGCAATGAACGAAAACGTCGACGAGCTCCTCGAGCGAATGCAGACGGACTTGCGCACCCATCTAGGGAACGAGGGCCGCGAAAACGTGCTCATGATCGGCATTCACACCGGTGGCGCCTGGGTCGCGGAACGCCTCCACGACGCACTCGGGCTGACGGACCCACTGGGACTGCTCGACATCTCCTTCTACCGCGACGACTTCAGCCAACTCGGCCTCAACCCCAGGGTGCGGCCGTCGAAATTGCCACTGAGTGTTGAGGGGCGGCATATCGTACTGGTGGACGACGTGCTGTACACCGGGCGCACCATTCGCGCCGCCCTGAACGAGATATTTGATTACGGCCGGCCTGCGAGCGTCTTGCTCGTCACGCTGATCGACCGCGAGGGGCGGGAGCTGCCGATACAGCCTGAAATCGTCGGTCGCAAACTGCACCTTGGGCCCCACCAGCAGATAAAGCTCTCGGGTCCCGATCCCCTGGCACTGGCCGTGGTAGACGTGGACGATAACGACGCTTCGACGGGATAGACGATGATTTCCGGCAGAACCGGCGCGCGCACTGCGGATCCCAGGCCGTTGCCGGCAACGAGACAGCTGACCGACGACGGGCGGCTGCGCCATTTTCTCACCATCGACGGTCTTCCACGGACCCTGCTAACCAGCATCCTCGACACGGCGGAGTCATTCGCCGGCGTAGAGGGACAGGCGGTCAAGAAGGTCCCGCTACTTCGCGGCAAGACAATCGTCAACCTTTTCTTCGAAGCCAGCACCCGGACCCGAACGACTTTCGAGCTTGCGGCCAAGCGATTGTCGGCGGACGTTCTCAACCTCAACATCAGCGCCACCGCGACGGTCAAGGGCGAGAGTCTCCTCGATACGCTGCGCAACCTCGAGGCGATGCACACGGACATGTTCGTGGTCCGCCATACGGACAGCGGGGCGGCACATTTCATCGCCGGGCATGTCGCCCCGCACGTACGGGTCATCAACGCCGGTGACGGCCGCCACGCGCACCCCACGCAGGCCATGCTGGACATGTTCACGATTCGCCGTCACAAGGGGGAATTCAAGGACCTGCGGGTGGCAATCGTCGGCGATATCCTGCATTCGCGCGTCGCACGTTCCCAGATACTCGCGTTGAACACCCTGGGTGCCGCCGAAATTCGTGTCATCGCCCCCCGGACCCTGCTGCCGGCCCAGGTGGAAACACTGGGCGTGCATGTCTTTTCCGACATTGGTCCGGGCCTCAGGGACGTGGATGTCGTCATCGTGCTGCGGCTGCAGAACGAACGCATGCACGGCGCGTTCCTGCCAAGCGAGCATGAGTATTTTCAGCGCTACGGCCTGACACCCCGCCGTCTCGAGGTCACAGCACCCGACGCCATCGTCATGCATCCGGGGCCGATAAATCGCGGTGTGGAAATGGACTCCGAAGTCGCCGACGGGGAACGTTCCGTTATCCTGCAGCAGGTGACATTTGGCATTGCAGTCAGGATGGCGGTGATGTCGATGGCCATCGCCTCGACGGCCACAGGTGAACGATGAACCTTCGAATCGTCAACGCAAGGGTCGTGGACCCCGCTGCCGGACTCGACAGGGTAACGAGCCTGTATGTGGAACATGACAGGATCGCGGGGGTGGGCGCTCCACCCGCCGGATTCGCCGCCAGACGCACCATCGAGGCCGCTGGAAAGTGGGTGATTCCGGGACTCGTGGATCTGGCCGCGAGGTTGCGCGAACCCGGTCAGGAACACAAGGCGACCATCGAATCGGAGACCCGTGCCGCGGCAGCGGGGGGAATCACCAGTCTGACCTGTCCGCCTGACACCAAACCGGTGATCGATTCGCCTGCCGCGGTCGAGCTCATTCAACAACGAGCCACCGAGGCGGGCTATTGCCACGTCTACTCGCTGGGAGCCCTGACAAAGGGACTGGAGGGACGGGTGCCAAGCGAAATGGCGGCCCTGAAAGCCGCCGGTTGCGTCGGCGTGAGCCAGACCCTGAACCCGATTGTCAGCCCACTCGTCCTGAGGCGCGCAATGGAGTATGCGGCAAGCGCAGGACACAAGGTGTTCCTTCACCCGCTGGACTTCGACCTGATGGACCGGGGCTGCGCGCACGAGGGCGCCGTGGCGACCCGGATGGGACTGTCCGGGATCCCGGAGGCCGCGGAAACCGCGGCGCTTGGACAGATGCTCGCCCTGATCGAACAGACCGGGGCGAGTGTCCATGTCTGCCGTTTGTCCACGGCCCGCGCAGTGCGCATGGTGGCGCGAGCGCGGTACGACGGGTTTCCGATCACTGCCGATGTCTGTGCCCACCAGCTCTTTCTGACGGAGATGGATGTCACCGACTTCAACAGTAACTGTCACACGATCCCTCCCCTGCGAACGCGTCGCGACCTGGAGGGCCTGCGCGCGGGTCTCCTGGACGGATCCATCACCGCAGTCTGTTCTGACCATCAACCCCACGAACCCGACGCCAAACGCGCACCGTTTGCACAAACCGAACCCGGCGTCTCGGGAGTGGAAACGTTGCTGGCGCTGATGCTGCGACTGGTTCACGACGGCCTGCTCGACCTGAGCGAGGCAATCTCGCTGATCACCTGCGGTCCTGCCTCGGTCATCGACATCGACGGCGGCTCGCTGGCTGAAGGAAAACCCGCCGACATTGCGATTATCGACCCGGACGCGGCCTGGGACCTCGATCCCGGCAGAATGCTCAGCCGCGGAAAAAATTCTCCGTTTGCGGGTTGGGAATTCACCGGGCGGGTAACCCACACCTTTCTGAATGGCAGGATCGTTCACCAGTTCGGGACCGATTCGTGACCGGCGCAAATCGGGGTACGATCTTCCTTGAGGAAGGGCGTGTCCAGAAACATTTCGCGTGTCCGGGCGACCAGTATATCCTGCGTCTGCAGGCACCACGCTGCGCCACCGCCGCCCGACCTGGAAGCTTTGTCCACCTGCGTTGCGACCCGTCGCTTCCCATGCGGCGTCCGTTCTCGATCATGCGTTCGTCACCGGGTGATGGCTGGATCGAGGTGTTGTACAAGGTCGTCGGTCGCGGTACGGCGTTGTTGTCGAAGCGGCGGGAGGGGGATGGACTCAGTTGCCTGGGTCCGATCGGCAGGGGATTTACGGCCATTCCCGGCAAAACGGGCGCCCTGATGATCGGCGGGGGCGTGGGCATCCCTCCCATGATCTTTCAGGCGGAGAGCCTGCGTAACAAGACGCCGGGAAAACTGCTCGTCCTGATGGGTTCGGAAGTGCCCTTCCCCTTTTCGCCCGTCCCGTCGCGCATAGTCACGCCGGGAATTCCCGACGGGGTCATCGCCGCGTTACCGGTGCTCGAGGAAATGGGCATCCCCTCGAGGCTGGCGAGCCTTCAGGGCTATCCCGGCTGTCACGATGGCTACGTCACCGATCTCGCGGATCGCTGGATTCGCGTCAGGGGCCACTCCGGGGACCTCGTCGTTTACGCCTGCGGACCTCACGCCATGCTGGAAGCGGTCGCCGGACTGTGTCGCCGACACGATATTCCGTGTCAGGTCTCACTCGAGGAGTTCATGGCTTGTGCGGTGGGAGGTTGTGCCGGTTGCGTGGTAAAGGTCGAAACCGCCGATGGTACCGCCATGAAGCGTGTGTGCGTGGACGGTCCGGTGTTTGATGCCGAGACCGTTTTCCCCGCCTGAACCGTGCGCGGGACAGGGCATTGCGGAAGCCGCACCGCGTAACGATCTCTACGGCCCCGAGGTTTATTCCGAACAGGAGCAGACCGCAAATCGGTTGACGGGACGCATCCCTGCAGCCACCGCCTGCCCGCACCCGTCCGGACACATCAGGATCTGACATTCAGGTTGTCTTCGTCTCCCTCCTCGGATGCGTCGTCTTCGTCTTCATCTTCATCTTCCTCGCCGAAGGCGTTTCGCATCATCGAGAGGGTGTCCATGGCCTGGTCGGGCACATCGTCCTCACTTTCCATCGCCGCGTGCGGGTCGACATCACCCGACGCCTTGCCCGACTGCTCGACGACGTCGTCCGGAAACTGGAGCGATTCGACCGAATCCTCGAAGCTGTCCTTGCCCCCCCCGAAATTGATACGCCATTCGAGATCCCCCCTGGAGTCCGCATTGCCCAGCGCCGCCTGGAGATTGATGCGTTTCATCTGGTAAAGCTCGAGCAGCGACTGGTCGAATGTCTGCATGCCGTTGACCGAGCCCTTTTCCATGATCTCTTTCAATGCCCCTATCTCTCCCTTCTTGATGAGCTCGGAGCTGTAGGGGGTGTTGACCAGCACCTCTACGGCCGGGACCCGCTTGCCGTCCATCCCCACGACGAGACGCTGTGAGACGATGCCGCGAAGATTCAGCGACAGGTCCATGAGGATCTGCTGCCTGGCGTCCGACGGAAACAGGTTGATGACCCTGTCGAGCGCCTGATTGGCGTTGACGGCGTGCAGCGTCGTCATGCAGAGGTGGCCCGTGTCGGCGTAGGAAATTGCCGCCTCCATGGTCTTGCGATCACGCACCTCCCCGATCATGATCAGGTCCGGTGCCTCTCGCATGGCCTCGCGCAGCGCGTTGTCGTACGAGAGGGTGTCCAGACCGACTTCGCGCTGTCCGATGATCGATTTCTTGTGTGCGAACACATATTCGATCGGGTCCTCGATCGTCAGTATGTGGCCCGCCTGGTTGGCGTTTCGAAAATCGAGCATGGACGCCAGCGTCGTGGACTTGCCGGAGCCGGTCGAACCAACCACGATGATCAACCCGTTCTTGTGCCCCACGAGGTCCTTGAGCACCGGCGGCAGGGAGAGATCCTCCAGCGAGGGGATGATTGACTTGATAAACCGGATGACGAGCGACACCTCTCCTCGCTGGCGGTAAATGTTGACGCGAAATCGGCCCACTCCGGCGATGCTGAGACCCAGGTTCATCTCCTTGGTGTTCTCGAACTCGTGGATCTGCGCCTCGTCCATCAGACTGTAGGCGATCTCCCGCGTCACGCCGGGATCCAGCGCACTCCGGCTGACCGGGCGCATCTCCCCCTCCAGCTTGACGCTTGCCGGGGCCCCGGTCGTGAAGAACAGGTCGGAAGCATTCTTGTCCGACATCAGTTTGAGATAGGGAGCAATATTCATGGCACTGGGTTCCTTAGGCGATTTCTGTCAATTGACATACCATCCTGTTTGTCTTTTCGTCCGTCTCCTGTGTTGCGACAACCGTTCCATCGTTCGACGATGTGCCTGTTGTCGCGCCTTGATGACGAACGAAAATCCGGCGCAATCTGATATGTCATTTTCCGGTAATCGCCTTAGATACTTCGCAATGGGACTGGCCCCTGTCATCTCGCGCCACCCCTTGTGGCAGTTCGCCGGGTAACGCGTGACTGCCTCGGCAACAATCTTGTGCGCATTCCGGTACAAACCTGCGGTCGTATGTGGTTTAGCCCCAAGTTCACTGATGCCCACTGCCGCGGGCCGACAGACGGGCGCATCCGGCAGACCATTGAAATCCGCTAGATCAAACCTGACTCCTCCGCCTTGGCCTCCATCTCCAGCCCGCCAAGCGCCGCGTCACCCGGCGCCGCCTGCCTGGACAACGTCCCCTCGAGCTTGATGCGCAACCGCAGGTCGTTGACCGAGTCCGCATTGCGCAAGGCGTCTTCGTAGGTGATCTTGCCCTCTTCCAGCAGCTGGAACAGGTGCTGGTCGAAGGTCTGCATGCCCTGCTCGGTGGATTTCTTGATCAGGCTCTTCATCTCGTGCACTTCGCCCTTGAAGATCAGGTCCGACATCAGCGGCGTGTTGATCATGACCTCCACGGCGGGGACCCGCCCCTCGCTGCCGGCCTTCGGAAGCAGGCGCTGCGAGATGACCGCCTTGAGATTCAGCGACAGGTCCATCAGCAGCTGCGAGCGTCGCTCCTCGGGAAAGAAATTGATGATCCGGTCCAGCGCCTGGTTGGTGCTGTTCGCATGCAGGGTGGAAAGGCAGAGGTGGCCCGTCTCGGCGAAGGCCACGGCGTGCTCCATGGTCTCACGATCCCGGATCTCCCCGATCAGAATGACGTCGGGGGCCTGTCGCAGGGTGTTCTTGAGCGCGATCTCGTAGCTTTCCGTATCGACGCCAACCTCCCGCTGGGTGATCAGGCAGTTCCGGTGCGGATGCACATACTCCACCGGGTCCTCGATGGTGATGATGTGGCCGTAGCTGTGCTCGTTGCGGTACCCGATCATCGCGGCCAGGGAAGTGGACTTGCCGGAACCCGTGCCGCCGACGAAGATCACCAGGCCACGCCCGGTCATGGCGATGTCGCGCAGGATCTTCGGCAGGCTGAGATCCTCGAACTCGGGAATCTCGCTGGTGATCACACGAATCACCATACCCGCGTTTCCCTGCTGGGTGAGCGCACTGACGCGGAAGCGCGAGACGCCGGGCATGTTGATGGCGAAATTACACTCCTGCTTCTCGTCGAATTCACGCGCCTGCTTGTCGTTCATGATCGCGCGCACCAGGACCTGGGTATGGGTCGGCGTGAGTGCCTGGTTGGTAATCGGCGTCATCTTTCCATCGACCTTGATGGAAGGCGGCGCACCGACGGTGATGAACATATCCGAACCGTTCCTGCCGATCAGCGTCTTGAGAAGATCGTGCATGAAACCTATTGCCTTGTCTCGATCCATATCTCGTTACCTCGCTTGCACGCAAATTCGATGGGCACGGGGTCCGGTGCCGCTCAGAAGGTTTCCTTGTGCGCCGCCTTGCGGCGCGCCTCTTCCCGGCTGATCAGGCCACGGGATATCAGCTCCTTCAGGTTCTGGTCCAGCGTCTGCATCCCGGTGGCCTGCCCGGTCTGGATCGCGGAATACATCTGCGCCACCTTGTCCTCGCGGATCAGGTTCCTGATCGCGGGGGTACCGATCATGATCTCGTGCGCCGCGACCCGTCCACCACCGACCCGCTTGCACAGGGTCTGGGAAATGACGGCTTTCAGCGACTCGGAAAGCATCGAGCGAACCATGGATTTCTCGGCCGCGGGAAATACGTCGACCACGCGGTCAATGGTCTTTGCCGCTGAACTGGTGTGCAGGGTACCGAAGACCAGGTGTCCCGTTTCGGCCGCGGTCAGCGCCAGGCGGATGGTTTCCAGGTCGCGCAGCTCGCCGACCAGGATCGTGTCGGGGTCCTCGCGCAGGGCGGACCGGAGCGACTCGTTGAAACCATGGGTGTCACGATGCACCTCTCGCTGGTTGACGAGGCATTTCTTGCTTTCGTGCACGAACTCGATCGGGTCCTCGATGGTCAGGATATGCCCGTATTCGCTGTCGTTCTTGTAGTCGATCATCGCGGCGAGCGTGGTGGACTTTCCCGAACCCGTCGGGCCGGTCACGAGCACGATACCTCGGGGGTAGGAGGAAATGTCCTCGAATATCTTCGGGCAGTTGAGGTCCTCCAGGGTCAGGATCTTCGTGGGGATGGTGCGAAAGACGACCCCCGCACCACGGTTCTGATTAAATGCATTGACCCTGAATCGCGCCAGCCCGGGGATCTCGAACGAGAAGTCCGTTTCCAGATATTCCTCGTAGTCCCTGCGTTGCTTGTCGTTCATGATGTCATAGACCATGTCGTGCACTTCCTTGTGCTCCATGGCCGGCACGTTGATCCGGCGTACATCCCCGTCCACGCGAATCATCGGCGGCACACCGGCCGAGATATGGAGGTCCGATGCATTGTTCTTGACGGAGAAGGCGAGTAGTTGGGTTATGTCCATAGTCTCGTCGTTCGGGATGCGATGGTCCTGGGATCTATTCAGGCATGCGCGCGGCGCCGGGACCGTCTCCCCGGCGGGGACCTCCGGCATTCACGCCCTGACTGCTCAATAAAGGATAGTATTGTTTTTGTGATTTGGCGGGACGCGACGCCGCGTCGCCATCCGTGTTTGAACGAGCCCGTGGACATGACATCCATCTCCGCAAATATCGAACGCGTCAGACTGCGAATCCACGATGCCGAGACGCGGTACGGGAGGCCACCGGACAGCGTGTTGCTTCTGGCCGCCAGCAAGGCCCGTCACGCGGAGGAGATACGGGCGGCGACCAGGGCGGGACTGAGGCACTTCGGCGAGAACTACCTGCAGGACGCCGCCGGCAAGATGGATCTCCTGGCCGACACCGGCATCGTCTGGCATTTTATCGGTCCGATCCAGTCCAACAAGACACGCGAGATCGCCGGGAGGTTCGACTGGGTGCACAGTGTGGACAGGTTGAAGATCGCCCGGCGCCTGAACATGCATCGTTCCGCCGGCGCGCCGCCGCTCAATGTCTGCATACAGGTCAATCTCGCTTCGGAGCCGACCAAGTCGGGGGTCGATGCCGCCGGCCTTCCTGCCCTGGCCGGCGAGATCGCCGGGATGGACAGACTACGCCTGCGCGGTTTGATGGCGATCCCCCCGCGCAGCCCGGAGCCTCAAATCCGGCAAGCGAACTTCGCCGCCGTCCGCATGGCCCTGGAATCGCTGCGGGGAACGGGCCTCGAACTCGACACGCTGTCGATGGGCATGTCCGCCGACCTCGAGGCGGCAATCGCCGAGGGGGCGACAATCGTTCGCGTCGGGACCGCCATCTTCGGCCCTCGCCCGAAATAGCTTAGAAAAGGCCCCGTCGCCGATGCCGGGCGCAGGTCCGGATTCCCTCCCGGTATGGTTTAGGCGATTGCCGGAAAATGACATACCGGATCGCGCCGGCTTTTCGTTCGTCATCAAGGCGCGACAACAGGCGCATCGTCGAACGATGCAACTATTGTCGTAACACAGAGGACGGACGAAAAGACAAGCAAGATGGTATGTCAATTGACAGAAATCGCCTTATTCCAGATCGAATGTGTCGCCCGTGCGCAATACGAAGTAGAATTGCCGCCTTCGCGAACTCAATCCGGTGGCGCAGTCCAACATGCCCAGATGACGACCAATTCTCGATACCCGCACATTGCATTCGTTGGCGGCGGCAACATGGCGCGCAGCATCATCGGCGGTCTCCTGGCGGACGGCTGGCCCGATGAAAGGATCAGCATCGCTGACCCCGACACCGCGCAGAGAGAACTCCTCCAGGCACACTTTCCCGGAACTCGCCAGTTCGCCGACAATCGCAGCGCGGCCGCCGGGGCCGAGGTCGTGGTGCTCGCCGTTAAACCCCAGGTCGTCCGGCAGGTTGCGACTGATTTGTCCGACGTCATCTCCGAGCGCTCCGCGTTGGTGGTTTCCATAGCGGCGGGCATCCGAAGCCGGGATCTCGACAGATGGTTGGGCGGGGGTTTTTCCATCGTGCGCTGTATGCCGAACACCCCGGCGCTGGTGCAATCGGGGGCAACCGGCCTGTACGCGAATCCGGCGGCCGGGGTTGAACAGAGAGAGACCGCCGAATGCATCGTCCGCGCCGTGGGTCTGTGCATCTGGTTCGAGGACGAATCGCAACTGGAAGCCGTTACTGCGATCTCCGGAAGCGGTCCCGCCTATTTCCTGATGGTGATGGAGGCGCTGGAAGCCGCCGGGGTATCATTGGGGCTCGACGAAGAGGTCTCCAGGCTGCTCACACTTCAGACCGCTTTCGGCACGGCGAAGCTCGCCCTGGAAAGCGGCGAGGATGCCGCCGCGTTGCGCCGTCGGGTCACCTCCCCCGGGGGTACGACCGAACGCGCGATCGAACAGCTGGAGCGGGGTGAGTTACGCAAGGTAATCGGCTTCGCCGCCCGTGCCGCCGCGCGCCGCGTCCGCGAACTCGAGGATGAACTGGGCAAGGAACATCAATCATGAACAGTGTTGGCGGAGATATCCTGACTTTTCTGATCAGGACCCTGTTTTCACTGTATATCGGGGCGGTGGTCATCAGGTTTCTTCTCGCCTGGGCGCGGGCCGATTTCTATAACCCGATCTCCCAGTTCCTGGTCACCATCACGAATCCGTTGCTCGTACCCCTTCGGCGCGTCATCCCCAGTTTCGGGTCCGTCGATACGGCCACACTCGTACTGGCTTACGGGTTGAAACTGATCGAACTTTCGCTGATCGTATGGACGGCCGGTCTGGACGCAAACGTCTTCACGCTGGCCTACCTGGCGGTACTGGAGCTGGCAAAACTGGTGATCTACATCTACCTGGTCGCGGTCATCGTCCAGGCGATCCTCAGCTGGATCTCTCCCGGCACCCAGTACTACAACAACCCGATCGCGTCGCTACTGCAGAGTCTCACGGCGCCCCTTTTGCGACCGGTCCAGCGTGTGATGCCTCCGCTTGGGGGGATCGATCTTTCACCCCTGCTGGTCATCATAGCGCTGAATATCGCCCTGATCCTCCTGCGATCGTTCTACCGCTAGTGAGATCCGGGGAGGCTCGCGCCGGAGGATTACGGACCGCGTTGGTTACGGTGTAACATTGCCCATCCGCAGGCACCTGGCCGCACACCAGATACAAGTCTTACCACTGATCGACTGGAGATGGAGATGACTAGCAGAAATTCCCTGCGTACCGCACTCTTGCTATTGATTTCGTTGCTCGCGACGAAGGGGGCCTTTGCCGCGCAGGCCGCCGATTTTGGTGACATGGTGGTTCACTACAACGCCGTGCGAACCGATTTCTTCAACCCGCAGATCGCCCGTGCCTACGGTATCAAGCGAAGCATGAACCGGGCACTGCTCACAATCACCGTGCTGAAGAAACAGCTGGACCTGCCATCGCAACCGATGAAGGCCAATGTTGATGCCGAGGCGATCAATCTGTCCAACCAATTGAAGTCCCTGAGCATGCGTGAAATCACCGACACCGGCGCCATCTACTACATTGCTGAATTCCCGATCACCAATGGCGAAACCCTCGATTTCACCATCAATGTGACCCCGGAAGGCGGGCGCATGCAGACGGTCAAGTTTCGCCAGGAATTCTTTACGCAATAAATTTCCCGCATTGTGTTCTGGATATTCCGGTTTTCTGACGGAATCCCGGTCGCGGGGGTACTTTAAGGAGATTTCTGTCAAATTATGTACCACCTCACTTGTCTTTTCGCCTGTCTTCGGCGTTGTGGCAACGGTTGCATCGTTCGACGATGCGCCTGTTACCGCGCCTTGAAGACGAACGAAAATCCGGCGTGATCCGGTACATTATTTTCCGGCAATCGCCTAATGTCGTGCTATCTTCATAAATCGACTGTCGTACCCAACGACCATCAAGCAAGGGGGAACACATGCCCGTAACGAAAAAGGCCGCGAGCTCCAACTCGAAAAAGCCGCCGACAAAAACCGAGATCCTCAATCACATGTCGAATGAAACCGGTCTGGCGCGAAAGGACGTCAGCGCGGTCCTCGATTCACTGGGCGGATTGATCGAGAAGAATCTGAAACCGCGGGGCGCCGGAGTCTTCAACCTGCCCGGCCTGTTGAAGATCAAAGTCATTAAAAAGCCGGCGACAAAGGCGCGCAAGGGCATCAATCCGTTCACGAAGGAAGAGACCGTCTTCAAGGCCAAGCCGGCACACAAGGTGATCAAGGTTCTGCCCCTCAAGGGCCTGAAGGACATGGTCTGAGAAATACTTTCCTGAGCCCCCCGAGCACCGCGGCGTCGCAGGTTTCAGCCGTGGTGCTCGACACGAAATCGCCTTAGTCGATGCCAAGCTCTTCGCGAACCTCCAGCTTTGCACGGATGAAATCGCGGTGCGGCACGTGCAGAAGAGCCGAGATCTTGCGAATCCGATGTTCCTCGTGCTTGTCCAGCCGTCTGTCCGCGTAGGCAACCCGCCACATGTCCGCTATGAGGTGGACCTTTCGGGACGGAGAGAATGCCTTGTTGACCTTCGACAGAAAGGGATACATCGAGTGCTCGCCCTGGTGTTGCTCGTGCGCATCCTCGATCAGCGTCTGTACGCTCGACTCGGTAAAGCCGAAACGATTGCGCAATGCCGTTGAGATGGCCTCGAGTTCGTCCTCGCGTATCTCGGCGTCCGCGTATCCGACCTCAAGCAGCAGGGCAGCCGCCGCCAGGGGTAAATCCTTGTCTTCCCGGTCGGCTGAGCCGACGGGAGCCTCGTCCGGTGAGAAGAGTGTCCTCAATGCGTCCAGCATGGTCTAGTACCCTGTCCCTGTGATATTTGTAAGTTCAGTCAGCGTTTCAACGTTCACGGCAAGGCGCGCCTCGCAGGCAATGGCCATTCCCCTGCGAGCACTGGAACGCAGCTGCGGGACACCACGGGGGCGCTGAATCCGTCATTATCACAGGGGCGGGGCATTAGTTCGCGTCCCTTCGATACTGATAGATTCCGTTCTCGAAACCGGTGAAAAACTTCGGGATCTTCGGGTGGTCCACGGGGCCATCACCGGTATCCGGTTCCAGATTGCGCTCAGCGACGTAGGTCTCGGTGCCTTTCCCGTCGACAAGTACACGATACCATGGCCTGTCTCTGGGGGGACGGCTGCGCGCGACATTGGCATACCACGCCTCGGTGCCCTGAAAAACCGGGTCCACGTCGTAAACCACCCCCCGGTATTCGAACAATTTGTGCTGGACCAGCTGTCCAATGTGGAAGGCCGCGCGGCTCATGATTTTCTCCCGTAGCCATGGGATCAACACACCAGAGTATAGAAAAGATCCATTCGCGAGGCTTTCCTGGCGGTTTTCACGATGTTGCAGCACACTGCCGAACAAGGGCAGACAGCGCTCGAGCAGATGCCGCAGGATGCCCGCGGAGACGTGCGGATGGACACCGCGGACCTCATGATACAATTGCCAGCTGCGAGCCGGGCGAGGGCAGTTGCCGGACTTGTTCGCCGTGTTTCGAATCCAGCAGGTGGAATCAATATGTCAACGGACAGACGAGTCGACGTCGCGATCATCGGGGCCGGCACCTCGGGCCTGAATGCGATGGCGCAGGCCCGTCGGGCGGGAAAATCCTTCGTACTCATCAACGGCGGTCATCTGGGTACAACTTGCGCGCGTGTAGGGTGCATGCCCTCCAAGGCGTTTATCCAGGTCGCGGAAGATTTTCACCGTCGCGAGGTCTTCGACCGACACGGCATCGTCGGCGAGGAAAGTCTCAATTTTAGTATGGTAGATGCCCTTGACCATGTGCGGGACATGAGGGACATCTTCGTCGACCGGGTAATGGGCAGCAGCACCGACGATCTCGCAGACGAACTGATCGACGGATATGCCCACTTCCTCGAACCCACCGTACTCGAAGTCAACGAAACGCGGGTGATCGCCGGCAGCGTCGTCATCGCCACGGGATCCCGGCCTATCGTGCCTACGGAGTGGGAGGAAAAATTTTGCGACCACATCCTCACGACCGACGACATCTTCGAACAGGAAACGCTGCCTGAGTCGATAGCGGTCATCGGACTTGGCGTCATCGGTCTGGAGCTCGGCCAGTCACTCAGCCGTTTCGGGCTGAAAGTCACCGGCATAGACCAGGTCAATACGATCGCACGGCTCAGTGACCCGGTCGTGGCCTCGGCGGCCACGGAGATACTCGGCAAGGAGTTTCCGCTGGTCCTGGGGCAGCCGGCCGCTGTGAAAAAAGAGGGCGGCAGACTGCGTGTCACCGCGGGCGATACGAGTATCGTGGTGGAAAAGATCCTCGCCTCCATGGGTCGCGTACCCAACCTGGAATCCCTTAAGCTCGGCGACATCGGTGTCGAACTCGATGCCAAAGGCATGCCGCGATTCGATCCGCGGACGATGCAGATCGAGGGTTTTCCCATCTTTCTTGCCGGCGATATTTCCGGCGAACGTCCAATCCTGCACGAGGCGGGGGACGAAGGTAAGATCGCGGGATATAACGCGTCGCACGATTCCATCCTCGCCTTCCGGCGCAAGACGCCGCTTAGCATCACCTTCAGCGACCCTAACATCGTACAAACCGGCATGGAGTGGTCCGAGCTGGCGGAGCGCGACGACGTTGCCGTCGGCGAGATGCGCATGGGACCGGTAGGTCGGGCACTGATCATGGCCAAGAACAAGGGCGTCATTCGCGTGTATGCCGAGAAGCACGGGGGCAGGCTGCTCGGCGCGAGCCTGATCGCGCCGAAAGGCGAGAATCTGGGCCATCTGCTCGCCTGGTCGATCCAGCAGCGCCAGACAGTCTTCGACCTGCTCCGCATGCCGTTCTACCATCCGGTGATCGAGGAGGCCCTGCAGGCAGCGCTCTACAACCTCGCCGGTAATGTAGAGGGACCGCAAACCTCCCCGATCCGCGAACTCGAGCTGGCCTGAGGGCCGCTGCAAGACACCCGAAGGGCCGTACCCATGAGTGATCCATCGTTATCGAAAGAACAGCGCATACTCATCGCCATGCGAAAGACCCTGGGGAAGATCGTCAGGGAAACCACGCCCGACCCGGGGCTGCGGCATCCGCTGAGCCAGGGGTGCATCAAGGACATACGCGCCTGTTTCGCCCTGATATCGGCGAGAGAACGTGAACTCGCCGAGAAAGCCGGCATGGAGATCAAGGAACGCCCTCGATTTGGCGACGAACCGAAGTCGTCCACCGTCGTTCCGATCTCACGCATCGGCAAAGGCACGAACAGGGACGAATCCGAGTAACGCGGGTCCGGTCCCGACCGGTGCAATGACCCGGGGGACCTGAGGCGATTTCTGTCGAGGGGCAGACACGATGACCGACTATTCCGAAGAGCAGAGACGCACCCTGGGCCAGGCGGTTGTACACACACTGGACGAGTGGGGATTGAGCGCCGAGGACATCATCGCCGTTCTCGCACTGCCGGAAAAGACCCGCACACGCCACGTGGAAAAATACCGCCAGGGCAGCGCCGCGCTGCCCGACGACGAGGCGATATTCAAACGGGTCGAACACCTGGCCGGTATCGCCGACGCACTCCGTACGACGTATCCCCTGAATCGCAAGGTGGGCCTGATCTGGTTGCGTTCCCCGCATCGCCGGTTCCGGCGGCGCAGCCCTCTGCAGGTCATCGTGGACGAGGGGATCGATGGTCTGATCAGGGTACGGTCAGAGGTGGATTGCGCCTGGAGCTGGCAGCTTACGCAAGGGCCTGACAGCGGCCAGACACCGACAGGCTGACCCCTACCTTATATATCCCAATCGGCCTATAATCTCCCCCGAGACCCATATCTCTTATGGGTAGATCGGTGGCGGATCGCACCGTGATCGCGGTATCGGGCGATTCAGCGGGTGTTTCTCCCCAGGCAGGCTGTCGAAACATGATGCATCACCTCAGCGTATCAAGGGCCGCGCGACTGGCCGGGGTCAGCCGGAGCGAGATACAACGCAAGATCCAGGACGGGCAACTACATACCTTTGAAGGCAAGGTAGCGGTCGATGACCTCCTCGGTGCGTATCCGGGTATCGAACTGGAAGACAGCTCCGTGCTCGAGCGCATGGCGCGAAACCGCAGGTTTGCGGTTTACAAGCAGCCCGGCGACATCAGGCTCCAGAAGCGCAACCTCGCCGAAGAGGTCGGTCGTCTGCGGCTCGAGGTCGAGCACTCGCGTGCCGAACTGGAGCACTACAAGTCACTCGTGGTGTCAATGAAGGATAGGCTGGAGTCCATTCAGCACAGTTCCGGCTGCACGAGGGAACAGAAGCTCGTGCTCCAGGCGCTGGTCAGCTGGATGATCGCGAACACGCAACGCCGGGCTTAGGCGATTGCCGGAATATAACATGCCAGATCGCGCCGGATTTTCGTTCGTCATCAAGGCGCGACAACAGGCACATCGTCGAACGATGTCACGGTTGTCGCAACACAGAGGACGGACGAAAAGACAAGCAGGATGGTATGTCATTTGACAGAAATCGCCTTAGGCGATTGCAGTCTAAAATTTCCTGGTTGGCAGGATCGTACCGGCAAGCTGTATCCTCGATGACTCGATGTGCCTGATCATACTCGCGTGGAACCCTACCCCCGGATACCGACTCGCACTGGCGGCGAACCGGGACGAATTCGTTTCGCGGCCAACCGCACGACTCGGTTTTCACGACGGCGCGCCGGACGTTCTGGCCGGGCGGGACCTCGAAAAGGGGGGCACGTGGCTGGGCATCACTCGCAATGGGCGCTTCGCGGGGGTCACGAATTTCCGATCGTCCATAGCGCCCCCCCCGAATGCCCGTTCTCGTGGTCTCGTCGTGTCGGAATTTCTCGAATCGGACGATCCCCCCGCTGAATTTCTGGCACGGCTTCGAACCCGAAGGGCGTTTTACGCCGGGTTCAGCCTCTTTGCCGGCAACCCCCATGAACTCTGGTACTACCATAGTCCGAAGGACCTGCTGCGCCGCCTGGACACGGGACTCTACGGCCTCAGTAACCGGGAACTCGACACACCCTGGCCAAAGGTACTCAGGGGAAAGTCCGCCCTGTCGGAATTGATCATCTCGGGAGCGATCAGTGCTAAGGCCGTCTTCAGCATGCTGGGTGACAGGTCGTTCCCCCGTAACGAGGATTTGCCCGATACCGGTGTCGGCCTGTCACTCGAAAGGGTGCTGGGCCCCGTTTTCATTGACGCCGCCGGGTATGGCACCCGCAGCTCCACTTTCCTGATGGTCCGCTCCGACGGCGAGGTGACCATGACGGAAAGGACGCACGATCCACCCCTGCGACCCGATCGAAATTTTGAGTTCCGGATTGACGCAGCGGGATAAATTCGCTCTTAGGCGATTTCTGTCAAATGACATACTAGCCTGCTTGTTTTTTCGCCCGTCTTCTACGTTGCGCCAACTGTCACATAGCTTGCTATGCTTCAGTTGGCGCGCCTTGAATACGAACGAAAATTCAGCGCATTCTGGTATGCCATTTTCCGGCAATCGCCTTGTTGCGGGCGAACGGTTTCGCACAGGAACTCATCACACCCATGCCCAGACACGGCAAGACAGAGATACCGGTTCGCGTCGAAGACATGACGCCGGAGACCAAGTGCGGCTATTGCAGCAATTCAAAGTGCTGCACCTATGTCACCCAGCACATCGACGCCCCCCGGAGCAAGAGCGACTTCGATCATCTCCTCTGGCAGGTCTCTCACCGGAACGTCAAGGCCTACAAGGATTCGGATGGCTGGTACCTGCTCCTGGATTCCCGTTGCGATCACCTCCTGCCCAACGGATTCTGCGCGATTTACGACGAACGTCCTGCGATCTGCCGGGACCACTCGAACGACTACTGCGAGTTCGACGCGCCGGCCGAAGACGGGTTCGACTTCTACTTCGAGGACTATGCGTCGCTGCTGCGCTACTGCAAAAAGCGGTTCAAACGCTGGGATAGAAGGTAGTCCCGGCCAGGCGATTGCCGGGAAATGACATACCGGATTGCGCCGGCTTTTCGTTCGTCTTCAAGGCGCGACAACAGGCGCATAGTTGGACTATGGAACGGTTGTCGCAACACAGGAGACGGACGAAAAGACCAACAGGATGGGATATCAATCGACAGAAATCGCCTTAGTCCGGCAGGATTTCGCTGAAATCGGAAATTGCGGGAAACTCTCCCGTGTCCTTCTCGCCGAGCGTGGTATCGGGGCGTTTCACCGCTATCGTCCATGCGATCCCGCTGCCCGCTGCCGCACGCAGCACCGACAGGTTGTCGTCCACCAGCAGGGCACTCTTGGGGTCGAACGGCTCATATTCCCGTAGCAACGGCCAGAACGCCGCGCTCTCCTTGGGTTCCCCCAGATCGTGCGAAACGATCAGGCGGTCGAAATACCGTCCAAGTTCGGTCTTGCGCAACTTGATCTCAACGCTGGTTCCGTGTGCGTTGGTCAGCAGCATCAGGCGACGCCCGCTTCCCCTCACCGCCGCGAGAAAACGCTCTGCGTGCGGATGCACTGCGATCTTGTGTGCCACCTCCTGTTTGAGCGCGGTGATATCAAGTTCCAGTTCCCCGCTCCAGTAGTCGATGCAATACCATTGCAGGGTCCCCTCGACCGAACGGTATTTCCGCATCAGCGCCTCTCGCGCTTCAGCGCTTTCAAGGCCGTGCTTTTCGCCGTAACGCAGCGGGATGTGCTCGAGCCAGAAATAGTTATCGAAATGGAGGTCCAGCAGGGTGCCGTCCATATCGAGGAACACCGTCGCGACTTTCGTCCAGTCCAGCATCATCCCGGGATCCCGCGCCGCCCACGCGCCATGTATCTGTGTCTCGTCCGCCGTTCTGCATCCCGGCGGTATTCAATGCCCGATGCGGGGAAAGTCTACCAAGTGGCGCCCCCGGTGGACATCGCCGTGATCACGGGGTCCCTCGCCATGCCTCACCGAAGGTCTGATGCGGTTGCGGGACGCCGTAATGGGCCGCAGAATCCCCATCTACCCAAACTGCCGAGCGGTCGTGACCGTGACCCATTGCCTAAGTGGACGAACACTCCATCGCAGCGTGCGCCGCATGCCGACGCTTGTGCTCGCGGCGGCGATATTCTCGTCGCATAGCGCCGCCGGGAAGGACGACGAACCAGGGTGGCCGGCAGACGATTTCGACATCGATGTGCGGGCCGTCAACGAAGGGGAGCTGAGGTTTCTCGACAGCCCGCCGGAACAACCGGTGCACCACCACCACAATCGAATGGAGATCCTGTCAACGAGCCTTGCCGACGGCTGGGTGAGACTGAACCAATGTCATTCACACCTGGATCCCGTGCCCGACACACAAATCGTCTACCACCCGGATCGGGTACGAGGGCTGGAAATCGTCTCGCGTTCAGGCATCGGGCGCGCCCGGGTTGAGGGCCATACGATACAAATGGAGGAGATCCGGCGCGGTGCCAGGATCTGCATCAGCGCCGATACCAGGGCCTTGTCCGCTGGCGGCAAGGGGCGCTTCCTGCTGAAAAACGGCCCCTTCATGCGTCAGTTCCTGGACGGCTTCTACCCGATGCACGTTACCATGGAAATCCGCATACCGGGACCCTGTCTTGCGTTGCGGCGGGTGGATCCCAAACCCCGGCCCGGGTTCACCCTGACCGAGGAGCCCGGGGTGGTATACATTGACGCCTGGTTCGAGGGACGGTTAACTACCGCGATCGAATTCGAACAAATTGATGCATCGGACACCGGCGCCGACGGTTGCTGACCTCAACAGGTGTAGTCTTCTTTCCCCATGCCTAACACGCCGAAGATTCTCGAGAAAAGAACCATTACCCGGACGCGCTTCTTTCGCGTGGAGGAACTGGATCTTGAATTTTCCAACGGGACCCGCGCCCGGTACGAACGCCTCAAGGGGGGCCGGCGCGGGGCGGTCCTCGTGGTGCCACTGCTGGACCGGGAAACCGTGTTGCTGATCCGCGAGTACGCCGCGGGGACCGATCGCTACGAGGTCGGATTCCCCAAGGGACGCATCGAGGATGGCGAGGAAGTCCTCGAGGCGGCAAATCGCGAGATCATGGAGGAAACCGGCTACGGGGCGAAACATCTCGAACAGCTCGCCACGTTCAGCGTGGCGCCCGGATATATCGGCAGCATGACGCACGTGGTGCTGGCGGGGGACCTCTACGAGAAACGCCTGCCAGGGGACGAGCCGGAGGAGATAGAGGTGATTCCCTGGCGAGTGGACCGTATTGACGAGCTCCTGCGGCGCGACGACTTCTCGGAGGCGCGCAGCATCGCGGCGCTGTACATGACGCGCGACCACCTGAAATCGGGTAGCGAATGATCCCTCCCATACCAACCCGCGAACTCGGCGAACTGCGCGATCAGGCCATCAGCGTCGCAATCGCGGCCGGGAACGAAATCCACCGCATCTATAACGGCGAATACACTGTCCGTGAAAAGGCCGACCGGACACCGGTAACGACCGCGGACCTTGCGGCCAACCAGATCATCGTGGAACGACTCACGGCAACAGCGCACGGGTTCCCGGTCCTGGCCGAGGAGTCCGACAGGTGTCCATTCGCTACCCGATCGGTATGGGACCACTACTGGCTCGTCGATCCCCTGGACGGGACCCGGGAATTTATCAAGGGCAATGGCGAATTCTGCGTGAGTATTGCGCTGGTCAGCGGACACGACGCAGTGGTCGGGGTCATCCATTCACCGATCACCGGAACCACCTGGCACGCAGTAAACGGCGGCGGAGCGTGGAAGCGACCGGGAGAGGGGCCGGACTCAGCCGTGACCACCCGCGCGACACCCGCGACGCATCCCGTCGTCGCGGGCAGCCGTTCGCACGCAACCGGAAAGCTCGGTGTCTTCCTCCAGGTGCTGGGCCCGCACGACCTGATTCCCATGGGCAGCGCGATCAAATCCTGCCTGGTCGCCGAAGGCACGGCGGACATCTACCCACGGTTCGGGCCAACCTCCGAATGGGACACGGCCGCGGCCCAGTGCATCGTGGAGGAGGCAGGTGGCCGCATGACCGACCTGCAGTTTCAGCGTCTGCGTTACAACACGAAAGAATCCCTGACAAATCCCTCCTTCGTCGTCTTCGGCGATCCGGACTTCAACTGGCGGCAACGAATCGACGCGGTCACCTGAGGCGATTGCCGGAATCAACCCGACTCCGTGGCCGCCGGGTCCTGACGATAGTACGTCCCCAACAGCCGGTAGACCTGGGGATAAAAAGCCTGGATTGCCTCGGGCCGCATGAAAAAGACCTCACTCAATACCGCGAAGAACTCTCCCGGGGATTCCCCTGCGTATTCGTCGCAGGGCAAGGGCGCACCGGTATCCAGTCGCAGACCGAATTCCTCGAATGCCGCGGAAAACACCGCCGTCCATAGGCTGCGGTCCATGTCCCGATGCAGGGGAGGCATCCCGTTAGCGGTCCCGTTGAGCATGTCCAGTTTGTGCGCGAACTCATGGATCACGACATTGCTGCCTCCCCAGGGGTCGCCCGCTCCCTCCAGGGTGTGTTCCCAGGAAAGTATGACCGGACCTCGGTCCCAGGACTCACCAACGAGCGAACGCGTGGATTCATGGACTACCCCGGCCTCGTCGACGAACTCGGAGGAGACGTGGAATTCTCCCGGATACACGACCACCGCATACCAGCCATCGTACAGATCCAGGTCGAGATTCAGTATCGGGATGCAGGCCTGCGTGGCGATGAACCACTGCATGGGCAGGGTGATCTCCAGCCCACCCGCGCCTTCGATGGTTTTGTCGGCGAGAAATCGTCCGGCGAGATGTCGCAGACGGTCGCGGTCCCCTGCCGGATAACGGGCCACCGGCGCCAGCGCGCTCGACAGGGCCGACCACGCCTCGTCCGGGATCTCCAGGCCCCGCCCACCTTGTCCGAATAGCCTCCCGAGCATGGCAGGAGATCAGGCTGCCCGGGCAAGAAAGACGGCCCTGACCGGGGCGGGGTGACCCTCGACCGTCAACGCCGGGTTGTCAGGATCCAGTGCCTCGGTCAGGGACTCGAAGGGCATCCAGTCGGTTTGCCGCTGCTCCGTTTCCCTCGTCGGCGTCGCATCGATGCAACGGACATCGGCAAAGCGGCAGCGACGCAGCCACATCGTGACCGTATCGGGCGACGGAATCATCCAGACGTTCCGCATCCGGGCGTATCGGCCCTCGGGCAACAGCGCGTGGCCCGCCTGCCCCTCGACGACCAGCGTCTCGAGTACCAGCTGGCCACCACGGCGCAGTTGTCCCCGAAGATGCAGCAGATGATCCAGGGGGGATCGCCGGTGATAGAGGACACCCATGGAGAATACCGTGTCGAAAGAGCCGTCCGCCGGAAGGTCCTCCAGGGCCAGCGGCAATACGGTGACTTGCGGAACGGACGCGTAGCGCCTTAGTGCATGGAACTGCATGACGTAGAGTGACGACGGCTCCACCCCGACCACCTGGCCCGCATCCTTGCCCGCCATGCGGAAAACGTGATAACCGCTACCGCAACCGACGTCGAGCACGCAACGTCCGTCCAATGGTTCTATATACGCGCTGAGCCGGTCCCACTTCATGTCCGAGCGCCACTCGGTGTCAATAGGGATCCCGAAGACCTCGAACGGCCCCTTGCGCCACGGTCGAAGGGCACGCAGGCACTGCTCGAGACGACCCTGTGTTTCCCCGTCCACTTCCCCGGGGGCACCGATAGTCACCGTCGCCGCGTCCAGAACCAGCCTGGACGGGGTAATCGCGGGCAACTCCCGCAGGACGTTCATCCATTCCGTCATGCGCCCGTGGGCCCCGGGTCCCAGTGCCGCGGCGACCCGGTGCGACACGGCCTCACCCCAGTTCGCTATCGGGGGAGCCAACTTCGGCAACCCGGGACCGTGGCCCGTCACGGCTTCACCGCCAGTATCGACGCGAAATTCAGGCAGCGGAACCATTCGTACACCTCCCCGAAACCCGCGTCTCCCAGCCGGGCCATATGCACGGCGCGCGTATCGGGAACCAGAACCTTTTCCAGCGCAGCGCGTTTCTGGCTGATCTCCAGTGCACTGTAACCGTTGGCCCGCTTGACCGACTCATGCAACGAGGCGTTCAGGTGACCCTCGCGCGGGTCTTCGAACGCGACCTTTTCGGAAAGCACCAGCGCACCACCCGGCAACAAGCCATCGGACAGCCCCTGAAGCAGGGCCCGGCGATCGACCACCGGCAGGAACTGCAACGAGAAATTCACCATGACGAAAGAGGTGTTGTGGACGTGGACATTGCGCATATCGGCGCACACCACGTCCACTGGTGGTCCTTCCCGCTCCTGACTCATCAGTGTCCTGCAGCGACGAACCATCGCCTCGGCGTTGTCCACGGCAACGATGCGTGTACCCGATTGCCTCACACGCCGTCGCACCGAAAGCGACGCGGCACCCAGGGAACAACCAAGGTCGTAGATGTTCGTATCGGCCTGGACGTACCGCTCGGCCAATACGCCGAGGAGGCCGGTCAGGGTCTCGTACCCCGGCACCGAACGACGGATCATGTCCGGGAAGACGCGCGCGACTTCCGCGTCGAAGGCGAAATCCACGAGATCTTCCCGCGGGCGGGCGTACACCCGATCGCGGTCCTGGTACCGGCGCCCTTGCCGGCCCGACGCGCTCATCGGGGCCGTGGGTGGGCTTTGCGCCCGACGTCGGAATCCCCGCCCTCAGTCTCGAGGAATTCCGCCACCAACCGTTGCGCGCGGTCGTGATGACTGCCCTTCCAGTAAATCTGCCCGCAGTCGGTGCAGCGCCGGAAGACGTGGTAGTAGCGGCGTGTCTTCGGTTCGAGACGTTCCAGGACTTCGGACTTGTCAACCACTTCGAGCCGTCCGTTACAGCGCGAACAACGCGTGAAGGGCGAGATGTCGCGCCCGAGGTCGAGTCGTCGCAGGACCTCGGTGACCTGACGCCGCGGATCGGTTTCGCGAATGAACATACCGTGGGTGACGATCCGACGCTGCAGGAGGCGTCGGTCACGCGTCAGCAACACGCGTCCCTCCTCGCCTGATATCCGTGCTACCGCCTCGTCCCGAAAATCGTTTTCATAGCGTGTGTCGAACCCCAGAAGGCGCAAATATCGAGCCAGGCGCCCCAGGTTGCAATCCACGACGAACCGTGTGCGCCGCAAGGGCCGCTCGCGCAGCCGCAGCAGTGGTGAGACATCCAGCGACTCGAACACCGGGTAGACGCTCACGCGATCGTGGTCCCGCACGATACGGTTGAAACCCGCCGACTCGCCGTTGACCAGAATCAGATCCACCTCCGTGTGGGGCACGCCGAACGACTCGATCATGTCCTTGACCGAGGCCCTGCGGTCAAAAATGTGGCGAAAGGCCACCTTGCGCCGTCCGGGAGTCAGAAAGTCGTTCAACTCTTCGTAGAACCTGAACCAGGCTATCGCCATCCGACCGAGACCATTGCTGCATCGGGCTCCACAATCTGCCACGGATGCTCAGGCGATTTCTGTCAAATGACATACCATCTTGCTTGTCTTTTCATTCGTCTTCTGTGTTGCGACAACCGTTCCATCGTTCGACGATGCGCCTGTTGTCGCGCCTTGATGACAAACGAAAATCCGGCGCAATCCGGTATGTCATTTTCCGGCAATCGCCTCAACCCGACTCCGGCGGGTCGCCCGTAATTCCCGCGATGACCAGTCCGGCAAGCAGGAACTGAATCACGTAGTCCGCGAAATTCACCAGGGTGAACATCGAATCGAATTTCCACCAGTTCCAGCTGGGAAACGTCGCCATCAGTCCCGTGAGTACTCCCAACGCAGTCACGAAAGCGACGCGACGCCAGTAACCATTGTGTGCGGACAGCAGCACCAGACCCGTCATCAGCAGTGCCGCGACGACCCGTGTGACGAGAGACAGGATGAACGGTGCCGGATTGTCAGGGTCCGACCCCTCCCGCTTGACTGAGACAAACACGAATGGCCCCTGCTTCATTCGCGCGGCGGCGTCGTCGAAATAGCGTAGCTGCTCCGCTTCGTCGGCGCCCGGCGCAAATTTGCCGGGATTGGGCAGGAGGTACATTCCACTTTGCTGCGCGTTGTCGGAGATGATCGCCGCCACGGCTGCCTCGTCGGAAAAGTTCAGCAACGTGGTGTGATGCCATGGCAGGGTAAGCCACGACACCGCCCCCCATACGAACATCACGACTCCGCCGAACAGGCCACCCAGAGCGAGTCTTCGAAACATAATCTCCGGCACCTCCGGTCACCGCCGCCATCTGCTGCAGCGTTCCGAATCAGTGTACGACAAAAAAAACGTTCGTGTATCAGGTCCGGTCGCCGCCCCGACCGCGGCGGGCGGTCCCGCGGATGGCTGCTGCGGACCAGGCGATACCGCCCTGCTTTCTCCGCGATTTAGGCGATTGACAGACATCGGCTTAACCCCTTTTCCAGTTTCCTGCGTTTACAGGAACAGGAGACGGTGTCTGGCCCCCGCCGGGTCGTCCCTGTCAATCGGCTACTCCCGGGGCATTGAACGGGCCGTTCGGTTCCACGAAACCGGCAAGAAAACGGAGCGAATATCACATGAAATCGATCAACATCAACACGCTGGCACTTGTGGCGGCATTCGCGGCGGCCATGGCTGCCTGCAACGCATCGCGCAGTCCGAACAATTCACCGGAACCGGAGGTGACACGGGGACCGGACAGGGAAATGCCCGTGGATCCCGGGAAAACTGAACCGGTCTTTCCCGCGACCAAGGACGAAGTCACTCCCGGCAGGGTCAGGGAGACTTCACCACGGGAATCACCTGCCACGATCCCGCATTCGGCCGGGTTGCCCGAGCGCGCCGGCAGGAAGCTCGCGGACCAGGCGTACCTCACGACCCCCATCGCGACGCCGCCTGGCATCCGGCCGGCCTCCGAACCGGTCAACCGGGAGACCTATGCGCACTTCGATGACAATCCGCTCAGGCGGGTCGCCGAGGCGCCTGTTTCGACCTTCAGCATCGATGTCGATACCGGGGCCTACAGCAACGCACGCAGGATCCTGAACGCCGGACGTCTGCCGGTGAAAAACGCCGTCCGTGTCGAGGAAATGATCAACTACTTCGACTACGACTACCCTGCCCCGAGAGGCGAAGACACCCCCTTTCGGCTCTTCACCGAAGTCGCCCCGACCCCCTGGAACGCGCAAACGCACCTGCTGCACATCGGCATACAGGGCTACGATCTGCCCCGCGAGGAACTGCCCCCGGCCAATCTGGTCTTCCTGGTCGACGTCTCGGGTTCCATGCAATCGGAGAACAAGCTCGGACTGCTCAAGTCCGCGCTCAAACTCCTCGCCCGCCAGTTGCGTGCGACCGACACCGTCTCGATCGTCGTCTACGCAGGCGCCTCGGGCGTCGTTCTGGAGCCCACCTCGGGAGACCGCAAGGGCGAGATCATCGCGGCGCTGGAAGGCCTTGCCGCTGGCGGCTCGACCAACGGCGGCGCGGGGATCCGGCTCGCCTACGCCATGGCCTCGCAGGGCTATGTCGAGGGTGGGATCAACCGCGTGATCATCGCAACCGACGGCGACTTCAACGTCGGCACCGTCGATTTCGAGGCCCTCACGGACCTCGTGGAGGACCGGCGCACGAGCGGGATCTCGCTGACGACCCTGGGATTCGGCGCCGGCAACTACAACGATCACCTGATGGAACAACTCGCAGATGCCGGCAACGGCAATCACGCCTACATCGACACGCTGAACGAGGCCCGCAAGGTATTGGTCGAGGAAATGAGCTCGACCCTGCGTACCATCGCCAGGGACGTCAAGATCCAGGTGGAGTTCAACCCGACACTGGTGTCCGAGTACCGGCTGATCGGCTACGAGAACCGTACGCTGCGCCGCGAGGATTTCTCCAATGACAAGGTGGACGCGGGAGAGATCGGCGCCGGCCACAGCGTCACGGCGCTCTACGAGATCGCCCTCACCGGCGGCGGTGGGAACCGCGTCAAGCCCCTGCGCTACGGGGCCACGCCATCACACACGACCGGGCACCCGGACGAACTGGCGATGCTTCGCGTTCGCTACAAGGAGGCCCTGGGGCAGGCAAGCCGCCTCGTCGAGGCCCCTGTGCGTAAAACCGGCGTTATCGTGTCCTCCGCCGACACGAGCGACCGTTACCGCTTTTCGGCGGCCGTAGCGGGATTCGGACAACTGCTGCGAGGCGGCCGTTATCTGGACCGGTTCGGTTACGAAGAGGTGCTCGACCTGGCACGGGGCGCGCGCGGCGACGACACCCACGGATACCGGGGCGAGTTCATCACACTGGTCTCCCTGGCGGCGGCCCTGGAAACACCGGAACCCATGGCGTCCCGGTAGACGCGCAAGGTCGCAGGGAAGCGCTATGCTCAGGAACTGATGGACGGAGAACCGGGCGACGAGGAACTCATGCAACGGTATCGCGATGGCGACACCGCCGCTTTCAATACGCTCTATGCCCGTCACAAAGGACCACTGTATCGCTATTTCCTGAGGCAGTGCGAGAGTGAAAACCTGGCCGAGGAGCTGTTCCAGGACGTGTGGATGAAACTCATCAGGGCGCGGGACCGGTACGAACCCCGCGCCAGATTCAGAACCTGGCTCTACACCCTCGCCCACAACCGTCTGGTGGACCACTATCGCCACACCGGCAACATGGCGGCATTGCGCAACCCCGGGGACCCGAAAGATCCTGAGACCCTGCCCGCGGCGGCCTCGGACGCACCCGACCAACGCACCCACACACGCCTGCTGGTGGAGCGGCTGCTGGAACTGTTGAAGGGATTGCCGGGACCGCAGCGCGAGGCCTTCCTGTTACGCGAGGAAGGCGGGTTGAGGGTCGAGGCGATCGCCGATGCCACGGGCGTGTCGAAGGAGACCGCAAAGAGCCGCTTGCGCTATGCCGTGCGGCGGCTGCGGGACGGTCTGCGGTAAAACGAAATGAGCGACAGACACGACAAACCGGACCCGGACGACGAAGACCCCACCATCTCTTCGCTGTACCGCCGGGCGCGCCGTGAGAAACCGCGCCCCGAGGTGGACGCGGCCATCCTTGCCGCATCCAGGCGCGAAGTGAAGTCCGGTCCGCGAACGGCGGGTCCCTTCTCGGGCCGCTGGACCGTGCCCGTCTCCATGGCGGCCGTACTGATGATCTCCATCATTCTGGTTCCCCTGCTACGACAGGAGTCCGGCAAGCTCCCGGAGGGTCCCGACTCGCGACCCGATCATCCCGCGCCCGCCTCCGCCGGACCGGCAAGCAAGGACCGCGAAACCGTCGAACCGGTTATCGAACTCAACGCCGATATGGTCATGCCGCCGCGTGCAGCGGAAGTCGCCTCGCCCCCGGCAGCCCGGTCGAGGCGTGACATGCCGATCGAAGCGACACCGCAGTACAAACTGCAAGAATCCCCCCCGCCGGCTCTCAGGTATCAGGCGATGCCGCGTGAGGAGTTCTTGGCGGACGACTCGCCCCCGGCCGCCCGGCAGCTGAAAGAGATCGAGCGACTGATCGAGACCGGCGAAACGGCGCGGGCGCGCGCCATGCTGAAAGGTTTCGTGGCGCGTTATCCCGAATACCCGATCGCACCCGAGATTCGGACATTGCTCGAAAATTGACTGTCGGGGAAACGTCAAGGCTTGCCCCGGGATGCGACAAGACATGCGGGTCTCATCAAGAATACTGTTATTATAAATAGCATATGCAGGGGTGTGATCCACCGCGAACTCCCCGGGGGGGCATGACCTGCGGCACAGGGCTGATGCACCGCCGTAAATCACTCATGGATTCCTGGATTGAATGTCGCCATGGCATACGACATAGCGAAACGCCGCAATTCCAGCGCCGGAAGCCGTCAGGGCGAACTGGACGTAGATACCGGGTCGGTTCGTGAAGAATCCCCGCCCTCTCCCCAA
>JAYENI010000156.1:0-30536 GCA_034722015.1 Pseudomonadota bacterium | reverse complement strand
CAAGCTGAGCCCGCTAGGCAAGGTTTTTCTGACTTCACCCACCCTGATTCAATTATCACGATTCAAGGGCAACCATTAGACCATCTGCTGTATCAGTTTCGGTTGGCTTTTAGTGGTTGGCGCTCCGATGCCGATTTCCCCGCTCGGCAGAAACGTGACATTTTCGCTACCCGGCACGCTCGGGTGGCCTCCCGGATAAATCACCGGGTCGATCGGGTTGTCTCCGGTTTTGCTTCGGGTACAATCGCAGTCCCTGCCGACGGTGGGGTCGTTATTGTGAGCGGGAGGAACCCTGGGGTTCATCCCGCTTTCCGTATCTGCAATCCGTGTAATTTCCCGGGGGTCCCTTGAGCCGTACAGCACTGCTCGCTCTTGAAGATGGCAGCCTGTTTCGGGGCGAGGCGGTCGGAGTCGACGGAACGGCCGTCGGTGAAGTCGTTTTCAACACGGCGATGACCGGTTACCAGGAAATCCTCACCGACCCGTCCTATCGCAGTCAGCTCGTCGCGTTGACCTGTCCCCATATTGGCAATGTGGGCGCCAACACCGGGGACGAAGAGTCGTCGCAGGTGCAGGCCTGCGGGCTGATCGTGCGGGATATTCCCCCCCGTTCAAGCAACTGGCGCCAGCAGGTGGATCTGCCGGGATACCTGGAACGTAACGACGTTGTTGCGATCTCGGGTATCGATACCCGGCAGTTGACCCGTATCCTGAGAGAAAAGGGCGCCCAATCCGGCTGCATCATGGCCGGGCAGGTGGACGAAGCGGAAGCGCTGGCAGGGGCGCGTCGGTTTCCCGGGCTCCAGGGCGTGGACCTGGCGCGAACGGTCACCACGGACGAGGCCTTCGAGTGGCGCGAGGGTGAGTGGGACCCGAACCCCGCGGGTTCCGGGATCCCGGCGACGGACGGGGTGTTTCGCGTTGTCGCTTACGATTTCGGGGTCAAGCGAAACATTCTGAGAATTCTTCATTCGCTCGGTTGCGAGCTTACGGTGGTGCCGGCGACCACCCCTGCCGGGGAAGTACTGGACATGGCGCCTGACGGGGTCTTTCTTTCCAACGGTCCCGGAGATCCCGAGCCCTGTGCCTACGCCGTCGAGGCGATCCGGGAATTGCTGGCGGCGCGTGTCCCGCTATTCGGGATCTGTCTTGGTCACCAGCTGCTGGCCCTGGCCTGTGGTGCGCAAACGAAGAAGATGAAGTTCGGACATCACGGCGCGAACCATCCGGTACAGGACCTGGAAACGGGCCGCGTCATGATATCCAGCCAGAATCATGGATTTGCAGTCGATGAGTCCACACTCCCCGATGACCTGCGGGCAACGCACCGATCTCTGTTCGACAACTCCCTGCAGGGAATACGGCACCGGCGGCTGCCCGCGTTCGGATTCCAGGGTCATCCAGAGGCCAGTCCCGGTCCACACGACGTGAGGCCGCTGTTCGAACACTTCGTGACGATGATGCGCGAACGCAGATAGCCACAGCACGTGTCATGACCCTGGCGGCGGGACGAAATCCCGAGCCCCCTTCAACCCCGGCAGGAAACGTATGCCCAAACGCAGTGACATCAAGAGCATCCTGATCATCGGCGCCGGTCCGATCGTCATTGGTCAGGCCTGCGAATTCGACTATTCCGGTGCGCAGGCGTGCAAGGCCCTGCGCGAAGAGGGCTTTCGCGTCGTGCTCGTCAACTCCAACCCGGCCACGATCATGACCGATCCGGATACCGCGGATGCGATCTACATCGAGCCAATCGAGTGGCGGGTCGTGGCACGCATCATCGAGCGCGAACGGCCGGACGCGCTGCTGCCCACAATGGGCGGGCAGACGGGACTGAATTGCGCGCTGGATCTTGTACGCGAAGGGGTCCTGGAGAAATTCGGGGTACAGATGATCGGTGCCAGCCGCGACGCCATCGACATGGCTGAGGACCGCGAGCGTTTTCGATCGGCGATGGACGAGATCGGACTGGTGTCCGCGCGTTCAGCGATCGCGCACAGCCTGGAAGAGGCGCGGCAGAAGCAGTCCTGGCTGGGATTCCCGACAATCATCCGCCCGTCTTTCACCCTGGGAGGCAGTGGCAGTGGAATTGCCTACAACCTCGAAGAGTTCGAGACGATCGTCGGGCGTGGCCTGAAGGAGTCCCCCACCTCCGAGGTGCTCCTGGAAGAGTCGCTGCTGGGCTGGAAGGAATTCGAGATGGAGGTGGTGCGTGATGTCAACGACAACTGCATCATCGTCTGCTCGATCGAAAATCTTGATCCGATGGGGGTTCACACGGGGGATTCCATTACGGTGGCGCCCGCGTTGACCCTGACGGACAAGGAGTATCAGATCATGCGCGACGCCTCGATCGCCGTTCTGCGAAAGATCGGCGTCGAGACGGGGGGCTCGAACGTTCAGTTTGCCGTCAATCCGCAAGACGGTCGTCTGGTGATCATCGAGATGAACCCCCGCGTGTCGCGTTCCTCGGCGCTGGCCTCGAAGGCGACCGGGTTTCCTATCGCGAAGGTGGCCGCGAAGCTGGCGGTAGGGTACACGCTGGACGAGCTGCGCAACGAGATCACCGGTGGCGCCACGCCGGCGTCGTTCGAGCCGACCATTGATTACGTTGTTACCAAGGTGCCGCGTTTCACCTTCGAAAAGTTTCCGCGAGCGGACAACCGCCTGACGACCCAGATGAAATCGGTAGGCGAGGTGATGGCGATCGGTCGCACCTTCCAGGAGTCATTGCAGAAGGCGCTGCGCGGTCTGGAGACCGGTGCCGACGGGCTCGATCCCATGTTCGGCGACGGGAGCGACGACGACGCTGCGGTGCTGAGCCGCGAACTGCGCGAAACCGGTCCTCACCGCCTCTGGTACGTGGCCGACGCCTTCAGGCAGGGCATGGCGCTGGATGAGGTACACAAGCTGACGGCAATCGATCCGTGGTTTCTTGCGCAGATCAGTGAAATCGTGGGCTGTGAGCGAGAACTTGCCGGTAGAACGCCTGATTCGATCGGAAAGGACGAACTCTGGCGCCTGAAGCGCCGGGGATTTTCCGATCGCAGGCTCGCCAGCCTTCTCGGGGTCGACGAAGGCGACGTCCGTACCCGCCGCTGGTCACTGGGTGTCCATCCGGTGTACAAGCGGGTGGACACCTGCGCGGCGGAGTTTGCCAGCGCCACTGCCTATATGTACTCGACCTACGAAGCGCAGTGTGAGGCAAGGCCGTCGTCGCGCAACAAGATCATGGTGCTCGGCGGCGGCCCCAACCGGATCGGCCAGGGAATTGAGTTCGATTACTGCTGCGTACACGCCGCGTTCGCGCTCCGCGAGGACGGTTTCGAGACCATTATGGTCAACTGCAACCCGGAGACCGTCTCGACCGACTTCGACACCTCCGACAGGTTGTATTTCGAGCCGCTGACACTGGAGGACGTCCTGGAAATCGTCCGGGTCGAATCACCGAAGGGGCTTATCGTGCAGTACGGCGGGCAGACGCCGCTGAAGCTGGCGCGGGACCTGGAAGCGGCCGGCGCCCCCATTATCGGTACCTCTCCCGACTCGATCGACCTCGCCGAGGACCGCGAACGGTTTCAGGGTCTGCTTCACGAACTCGGACTCAGGCAGCCGCCCAATGCCACCGCGCGCAACGAGGAGGATGCGGTTCGTCTGGCGCGTGATATCGGTTATCCCGTCGTGGTCCGACCGTCATATGTGCTCGGCGGGCGCGCCATGGAGATTGTGTTCAGCGAGGAGGATCTTCGCCGCTACATGACCGAGGCCGTTCAGGTCTCCAATGATGCCCCGGTATTGCTGGACCGATTTCTCGACGACGCCGTGGAAGTCGATGTCGATGCGATCTGCGATGGTGAAGAGGTGCTGATCGGCGGCATCATGGAGCACATCGAGCAGGCCGGTGTACATTCGGGAGATTCCGCCTGCAGCCTGCCGCCGTACTCCCTGTCGAAGGAGTCTCAGGACACCATGCGCGAACAGGTGGCCAGGATGGCGCACGGGCTCAAGGTCCGGGGGCTGATGAATACCCAGTTTGCGATCCAGAATGGTGACGTTTACGTGATCGAGGTCAACCCGAGGGCCTCGCGTACAGTGCCCTTCGTGTCGAAGGCAACCGGCTTGCCGCTGGCGAAAATTGCTGCACGTTGCATGGCCGGCACCGGACTGCGTGCCCAGGGTGTGTCGGACGTCGGCGGGACGACCTGCTTCGCGGTCAAGGAAGCCGTGTTTCCCTTCCTGAAGTTCCCGGGAGTGGACCCGATTCTCGGCCCCGAAATGAAGTCGACCGGCGAGGTCATGGGGATCGGGAGGACATTCGGCGAGGCCTACGGCAAGTCGCAGCTGGCTGCCGGCGTGGTGCTGCCCGCGGGGGGGGCCGCCCTGATCAGCGTTCGGGGACGGGACCAGGCCGAGGTGGTCGAGATCGCGCAGGACCTGGTTCGTCTCGGATTTCGCATCGTCGCGACCCGGGGTACGGCCGCCGCATTGGTCGATTCCGGGGTCGAATGCGAGGCGGTCAACAAGGTACTCGAGGGCCGGCCGCATGTCGTTGACATGATCAAGAACGACCAGATCAGCCTGATCATCAACACCACAGAGGGAAAACAGGCGATTCGGGACTCCTACACCATCAGGAGAGAAGCGCTCAGGCACAAGGTATGCTACACGACGACGATCGCCGGCGGTCGAGCGCTGGTGATGGCCATGCAGGCGCCGTGGATCGACAACATCTACCGCCTGCAGGATATCCACGAGGAGGTTTCCCAATGAACAAGGTACCGCTCACCGTCCGGGGCGCGGAGAAATTGCGTGAAGAACTCACCCGTCTCAAGAATAAGGAGAGACCGAAGATCACCGCGGCGATCGCCGAGGCGCGTGCGCATGGAGATCTGAAGGAAAATGCCGAGTATCACGCGGCTCGCGAGCAGCAGGGCCTCGTTGAGGCGCGTATCCGGGACATTGAGGCCAAACTGTCACACGCTCAGATCATCGACGTCACCAAGGTCCACGCCAACGGAAAGGTGGTGTTCGGCGCGACCGTAGATCTGGTTGACGAGGATACGGACGAGGAGATCACCTACCAGATCGTGGGCCAGGACGAATCCGACATCAGCCAGGGACTGATATCGGTGGCTTCCCCGATCGCGCGAGCCCTGATCGGCAAGGAAGTCGGCGATACGGCGACGGTCAGGGCACCCGGCGGTGAGAGGAATTACGAACTGCTTGAGGTCCGCTACGTCTGAAGAACCGCCCGGCGCCGTGCCCCGCCGTTCAATCAGCGAACCGGATTTTCGGGTGCTCCTCGTTTCGTCGGAACAACGTAAGGGTAAATCCGATCTGCTGTACGCTCGTCGCGTCTGTGGCGCCGATCAGAGACGAGGCGATCCTGTCCCTTTCCCCGCGGTCGCAGCCGCCAAAACGGACCTTGATAAGCTCGTGATGCGACAGCCCTTCCTCGACGGCCGCAACGACAGCCGGTGTCAATCCCTTCTGGCCGATCAGGACCGCAGGTTTGAGGTGGTGCGCCTTGCGGCGAAGCTGCTTTTTTCGGGATGCGGTGATTTCCATGGCTCGGTATGTCTGGCGTGTCTGACGCGCAGCAGGAATTGTAAGGGAAATACGCGTAAAACTGTTAGGCGATTGCCGGAAAATGATATACCGGATTGCGCCGGATTTTCGTTCGTCTTCAAGGCGCGACAACAGGCGCATCGTCGAACGATGGAACGGTTGTCGCAACACGGGAGACGGACGAAAAGACAAGCAGGATGGTATGTCACACAACAGAAATCGCCTTGGGCCATACCGGCCTGAAATTCCCGGGTACGGGACGAATCCTGCACCGGCGTCGGGCCGGCGGACGGTTTTGGCGCTGCGCGCGCGGGATCGATGCCGTGGCGGGTAAGGGTAGCAAGGCCTGGCTCGAACGCCAGCATCGCGATGCGTTCACAAAAGACGCCCGGGAGCGGGGTTATCGCTCGCGCGCGGTGTTCAAGCTTGAACAGATCGACCGCAAGTACCACCTGTTCCGGCCGGGTATGACGGTGGTCGATCTCGGGGCGGCGCCCGGAGGCTGGTCACAGTATGCCGCATCGCGTGTCGGACCCGGGGGAAGCGTGATCGCCCTGGATATTCTGGAGATCGAGCCCCTGACGGGGGTGACATTCATCCAGGGAGACTTTACCGCCGTTGAGGTACACGACGATCTTCTGGGTGTGCTGGGGGGTATTCCGGCGCATGCGGTCATCTGCGACATGGCGCCGAATTTCTCCGGTGTCCGGTCAGTGGATCAGCCGCGCGCGATCCACCTGGCGGAACTGGCATTTGAACTGGCGGAGGAAGTCCTTTCGCCTGGCGGGAGCTTTCTGGTCAAGCTGTTCCACGGAGAGGGATTCGACCCTTTCGTGGCCCGGTGTCGCTCGAAATTCGGAAGGGTAAAGATCCATAAGCCGGGGGCGTCCAGGGCCGCCAGCAGGGAAGTCTACCTGCTCGCAGAAGGCGGGCGGTGAACCCCGTTGGCCCGGGATTGGTCTGATGGTCGAACAACGGGATTCAAGCCGCATATCCCCGGCCGTTATATGGCGGGACGGGTGGATATGGTGTATGTTCGATTTATTGAGCACGGCCCGGATTGTCGTGCCTGCGATTTCATGAGGCGAAGTCTTGAATGATATGGTGAAAAACCTGATTCTCTGGGCGGTCATTGCCGTGGTGCTGATGTCCGTTTTCAATAATTTCAGTCCGCAGGGTACGCAACCGGCGGCGCTGTCCTACTCCGAGTTCATCCAGGAGGTGAAGAGCGGGCGGGTCAAGAGCGTCGTGATCGACGGGCAGACTGTCAAGGGAGAGACCATATCCAACGCGCGGTTTACCACCTACGCGCCGGATGATCCCCAGATGATCAACGACCTTCTCGCCAACGAGGTGAAGGTCCAGGCAAATCCCCCCGAGAAACGTTCCCTGCTGACGGATATCCTGATCAGCTGGTTCCCGATGCTGCTGCTGATCGGCGTGTGGATCTTTTTCATGCGACAGATGCAGGGTGGTGCCGGCGGTCGTGGCGCCATGACGTTCGGCAAGAGCAAGGCCCGTCTGATGAGCGAGGATCAGATCAAGGTCTCCTTCGCCGATGTGGCGGGAGTCGAGGAGGCCAAGGACGAGGTCCAGGAACTGGTCGAGTTTCTGCGCGATCCGGGCAAGTTCCAGAAACTCGGCGGCAAGATTCCGCGCGGTGTCCTGATGGTCGGATCCCCCGGCACCGGCAAGACCCTGCTCGCGAAGGCCATTGCGGGAGAAGCCAAGGTCCCGTTTTTCAGCATCTCGGGCTCGGATTTCGTGGAGATGTTTGTCGGCGTGGGCGCCTCGAGGGTGCGCGACATGTTCGCCCAGGCCAAGAAGCACTCCCCGTGCATCATTTTCATCGACGAGATCGACGCCGTCGGGCGCCATCGCGGCGCCGGGCTGGGAGGCGGTCATGACGAGCGGGAGCAGACCCTGAACCAGTTGCTCGTCGAGATGGACGGCTTCGAGGGCAACGAGGGCATCATCGTCATCGCCGCCACGAACCGGCCCGACGTGCTGGATCCGGCGCTGCTCAGGCCGGGGCGTTTCGATCGGCAGGTCGTGGTGCCGTTGCCCGACGTGCGCGGTCGTGAGCAGATCCTGAAGGTCCATATGCGCAAGGTGCCGATCTCCGACAACGTGAAACCAGGCCTGATCGCGCGCGGTACGCCCGGGTTTTCCGGCGCTGACCTGGCAAACCTGGTGAACGAGGCGGCGCTGTTCGCTGCCCGGGCCAACAAGCGACTCGTGGACATGGAAGAGTTCGAGCGTGCCAAGGACAAGATCATCATGGGTGCGGAACGCAAGTCCATGGTGATGAGCGAAGACGAAAAGCGGTTGACCGCCTATCACGAGGCTGGACACGCCATCGTGGGTCGTCTCGTTCCGGAACACGACCCGGTCTACAAGGTGAGCATCATTCCGCGCGGCCGTGCGCTCGGCGTCACCATGTTTCTGCCCGAAGACGATCGGTACAGCCACAGCAGGCGGCGGCTCGAAAGCCAGATTTCCAGTCTTTTCGGGGGAAGGATTGCCGAAGAGCTGATCTTTGGCGGCGACGCGGTCACCACCGGTGCGGCAAACGATATCGAGCGGGCCACGGACATCTCCCGGAACATGGTGACCCGTTGGGGACTTTCGGAAAAACTGGGGCCACTGGCCTACAGCGAAGACGAGGGAGAGGTTTTCCTCGGCCACTCGGTGACCCAACACAAGATGTTGTCAGACGAAACCGCGCATGCCATCGACGAGGAGATTCGCCGTTTCATCGACGCGAACTACGAGCGTGCAAAACACCTGCTGGAAGAGAATGTTGACAAGCTGCACGCGATGGCGGATGCGCTGATGAAGTACGAGACCATCGACGACAAGCAGATCGACAGCATCATGGAGGGCAAGGATCCGGGGCCGCCCCGGGAATGGACCGATGGCGAGCCGCCGCAGTCGGGTCCCGGAAAGGCGGATGACAGCGGCAGTGAGGGTGGCACGATCGGCGGTCCCGCGGGACAGCACTGAGGCCGGAGTTCCATCACGGCGACGCAGTTCCCACCAGGGCGCGACATGCGGCTGCGACCTGTTTTGCCGGGGACTTCGGTGAATTGTGCCGGGCGCACACTGGACCTCGCTCGACCCCGGGTCATGGGTATTTTAAACGTCACCCCCGATTCCTTCTCGGACGGGGGTGATTTTTTTGATCCGGATCGCGCCGTGGATCGGGCCATGGAGATGGAGGATGAAGGTGCCGCGATCGTCGATGTAGGCGGGGAATCGACGAGGCCCGGCGCAAGCCCGGTACCGGTCCAGGAAGAAGTTGACCGGGTGGTCCCTGTCATTGAGGCCATCGTCTCGCGGAGCAACCTTCTGGTGTCGGTGGACACCTGCAAGCCTTCAGTGATGCGAGAGGCAACCCGCGCCGGTGCGGTTCTGATAAACGACGTGATGGCGCTACAGGCCAACGACGCGGTCGAGATCGCTCGGGATTCCGGCGCCGCGGTCTGCCTCATGCACATGCAGGGAGGGCCGGGGACCATGCAGGATTCACCCGCCTATGATGATGTCACTGCCGAAGTTCGCGACTTTCTCGATACGCGTGTATCGGCCTGCGCGGAAGCGGGTATCGGCTACGACAGGATCCTGGTGGATCCGGGTTTCGGGTTTGGCAAGACGACGGAGCACAACTACCGTTTGCTGGGCACACTGGACGAGTTCAGGTCGCTGGGCGTACCGCTGCTCGTGGGTTTGTCCAGAAAGCGAATGCTGGGTGCCGTGACCCGGACCGGTGAACGGAATCGTACCTGCGCCAGCGTCGCTGCGGCAGTCGTCGCGGTACTGGGAGGAGCCAGGCTGGTCAGGGTGCATGACGTGGGCCCGACGGTGCAGGCGGTGGCCGTGGCTCAAGCGGCAATGGAGGGTGCGGGATGACAGGGAAGCCAATGGCGCGGAAACGCTTTTTCGGGACAGATGGCATTCGCGGACGTGTCGGCGAGCCGCCGATGACACCTGAGTTCGTGCTCAAGCTTGGCTGGGCCGTCGGCCGCGTTTTCGCGGAAGAGGGGGTGTGCAGCAGGATCCTGATCGGGAAAGACACACGCATCTCCGGATACATGCTGGAATCCGCGCTGGAGGCGGGTCTCTCGGCCGCGGGCGTGAATATTCTGCTGCTGGGCCCGATGCCCACGCCTGGCGTCGCCTATCTGACACGGACATTCCGGGCCGCGGCGGGTATCGTCATCAGCGCTTCTCACAATCCCTTCTACGACAACGGGGTCAAATTCTTTTCCGGTGATGGAGAGAAACTTCCCGATGCGATCGAACTGGCCATCGAGTCTGAAATGGACAAGTCGCTCAAGACGGTTGATTCGGGGTCGCTCGGCAAGGCGGAACGTATAGACGACGCCGCGGGTCGCTACATCGAGTTCTGCAAGAGCACGATCCCGTCAGGCACCACTTTCAATGACATCAAACTGGTCGTGGACTGTGCGCACGGCGCCACTTACCATATCGCGCCCAACGTGTTCGAGGAATTGGGTGCGCAGGTCATTCGCATCGGGACGGACCCCAATGGGCTGAACATCAACGACAATTGCGGCTCGATTGCCCCGAGGGCGTTGCGCGCGGCCGTGATCGAGCACGAAGCCGACGCGGGTATCGCCATCGATGGCGACGGCGATCGCCTTATCATGGTGGACGGACACGGGGAGGTTGTCGACGGGGACGAACTGTTGTACGTCATTGCGCGCGCCAGGGACTCGGAGGGTCGACTGGAGGGGGGTGTGGTTGGGACACTGATGTCCAACCTCGGGCTGGAACACGCCTTGGCCAGGGACAGGATCCCGTTCCGGCGGGCCGCGGTCGGCGATCGTTACGTGATGGAGATGCTTCGCGGCGAAGGCTGGAAGCTGGGGGGCGAATCGTCGGGCCACATCATCTGCTTGGATCGCACAACAACCGGAGATGCCATCATCTCGGCACTGCAGGTATTGCACGTCCTCGTAAGCCAAGGTTTGACATTGCACGCCGCAAAGAGTGGCATGGTGAAGTATCCACAGGTACTTATCAACGTACCGGTGTCCGATACCACACTTTTAAAGGACTCTCCTAAGGTTAGACGTGAGGTGGACGCGGCGGAGGATACCCTCGGTGACAGGGGGCGCGTGCTGCTGCGTGCATCGGGAACGGAACCCCTGGTTCGGGTCATGGTCGAGGGAGACGACGGAAAACTGGTTCGACAGGTCGCCGAGGGTATTGCGGCGGCGGTCGACGAGGCCGCCGCAAATTGATTTATTCCTGAGCCGGGGGTAAGCTTGCGCGCCTGTTTTTGACCGAGGTATCAGCGCACGGGCGCAAATTCGGTCACATCACGAATGCCTCTGACTGGGAGACACATGCATGCGGCAGATTCTGGTAGCCGGTAACTGGAAACTCAACGGCTTGATGGACAGCTCCGGGGCCCTTCTGGAGTCCGTCAAGGCAGGCATGGGGGAAGTCGGCGCAGCGGAAGTTGCCGTGTGTCCTCCCTACGTCTATTTGCCGATGGCCCGGGAAGCGCTGTCGGGGTCGTCGATCAAGCTCGGGGCTCAGGACGTCTGTGACCAGGACAAGGGTGCCTTCACCGGAGAAGTGTCCGCGCCGATGCTGGCGGAATTCGGTTGCCGGTACGTCATCGTGGGACATTCCGAGCGTCGCAGCCTCTACGGCGATAGCGACGATGTCGTGGCGAAAAAATTTGCCGCCGCGACCCGAGCGGGTTTGATCCCGATATTGTGCGTGGGGGAGTTGCTCGAAGAAAGAGAGCATGGAACGACGGAATCCGTCGTCTCCCGTCAGATCGATGCGGTCATTTCGCAAAACGGCATCGAAGCCCTCGCAAGATCCGTGGTCGCTTACGAGCCGGTCTGGGCGATCGGTACGGGCAAGACCGCGAGCCCCGAGCAGGCCGAGGCCGTGCATGCCTTTATCCGGCAACGTGTCGCCCGGCAGGATGCCGGCGTTGCGGAAAACCTGCGCATTCTTTACGGCGGAAGCGTCAAGGGCAGTAACGCATCGGAACTGTTTTCCATGCCGAACATCGACGGTGGTCTGATCGGCGGTGCGTCGCTGGATGCCGGAGATTTTCTTCGGATCTGCGAGGCGGGCTGAGGGAATCGCGAGTTGACTACGCTATACGCGGTTCTGATGGGCATCGATGTGCTGATTGCCATCACCATGGTGGGTTTAATCCTGTTACAACATGGCAAGGGGGCCGATGCAGGTGCCGCATTCGGCAGCGGCGCTTCCGCGACGGTATTCGGATCTCGCGGCTCGGGCTCGTTTCTGACCAGGACCACGGCTGTTCTCGCCGCGGCATTCTTCGTCAACAGCCTGACCCTGGCGTATCTCGCCCGGCAGACCCCGGTCGCGGACAGTGTCATTGAGGACACTTCACTTGCCGGTGAGGAGTCGGTCGGGCAGGAAAGTGCGCCGCTGTCCGGAGACGCGGATGTTCCTGTCCGTGAACCGGCACGGACGCCCGCCGATGTTCCCGAAACCGCGCCTGGCCCCGTCACCGGAAACCCGCAGGGCGTGGACGACGTGCCGAGATGACCGGGCAATTCTGCATGAGCCCCTCGGCAGTCCGGGATTGGAAAGGTTGTCGGAAAAATCTCTCGAGAATAAGCGAAGCTGATGGAGAGATAATTACGAACCATTAGAAAGGTTCAAGCCGATGTGGTGGAATTGGTAGACACGCTGTCTTGAGGGGGCAGTGGCGAAAGCCGTGCCGGTTCGACTCCGGCCATCGGCACCAACGGTTCTGCAGGGACGCGGGGAACATCGAAGTCTCAAGATCGTCCAACCAGTCATCCTGCAGGTTACGTGTCTTCGGGCACGCCTCACCCTCAAGTCGGCTGAAAGCCGGGTCCGCTCCGTGGTGTCAAGATGCTTGCAGATTATTTGCCAATCCTGATTTTTCTGGTGATCGCCCTGGCGATCGGGGTCGTGGCGATCTCCATGGGCGCCATGCTTGGCCCCAGAAGGCCCGACCAGGCAAAGAACTCGCCATACGAATGTGGTTTCGAGGCATTTGAAGACGCACGAATGAAATTCGACGTGCGTTACTATCTCGTCGCCATCCTGTTTATTATTTTTGATCTGGAAATTGCATTTCTTTTTCCCTGGGCGGTCGCGCTGGACAACATCGGTCTGTTCGGTCTGCTTGCCATGGCGCTGTTTCTAAGCGTTCTTGTCGTCGGGTTTATCTACGAGTGGAAGAAGGGGGCGCTGGAATGGGAATAGAAGGTGTTCTTGAAAGGGGTTTCGTCACCACCAGTGCGGACAAACTGATCAACTGGGCACGTACCGGTTCGATGTGGCCCGTGACCTTCGGGCTGGCTTGTTGCGCGGTAGAGATGATGCACGCCGGCGCGTCGAGATACGATCTCGACCGGTTCGGGATACTTTTTCGCCCCAGTCCCAGGCAGTCAGACGTCATGATTGTTGCCGGAACCCTGGTCAACAAAATGGCCCCTGCGCTGCGAAAGGTCTACGATCAGATGGCTGAGCCCCGCTGGGTAATTTCGATGGGGTCATGCGCCAACGGCGGCGGTTACTACCATTACTCCTACTCGGTTGTCAGGGGGTGCGACCGGATCATTCCGGTCGATGTCTACGTTCCCGGATGCCCTCCGACTCCCGAAGCGCTGCTATTCGGGATCCTGCAACTCCAGAACAAGATCAGAAACACGAACACCATCGCCCGTTAGCGGTGGTCGGGGCGTATTCGTGAGAGATACAAGACACCTGGCAGGTAATCGGATGATCCACCGAGCTGTCGGCACAGCCGCCGCAAGGCGCTGCTCCCCCGGTGTCCACGTGAGTGGCAAATGAGCGAACGAAAGATTAAAAGGGCCTCGGAAATCGAAAGTGCGTTCGGAAGCGTGCTGGAATCCTGCAGGGTCGAGCGGGACGCACTGATCCTCGATGTCAGTCCCGCCCGCTTGATCGAACTTTGCACCCGGCTGCGTGACGAATTTGAGTTCGACATGCTGATGGACGTCGCCGGCATAGACTACATGTCCTTCGGGGTCGGAGAGTGGTCAACCGAGACATCCGCCGGGCAGGGATTCAGTCGCGGTGTGGAGAAGGCGAGCTTTGGCCGGTTTTCGTTCCACGACGCGCCGTCGATTCCCCGCAGCGATCGTCCCAGGTTTGCCTCTGCGTACCAGTTGCTGTCCATACCCCGAAACGAGCGGGTTACGGTAAGGTGTCACTGTGAAAATGACGATTTCCCCGTGGTGCCGTCGGTGACGGAGGTCTGGAGCTCGGCTAACTGGTACGAGCGCGAGTCATTTGATCTCTATGGCATCGTCTACGAGGGCCATCCCGACCTGCGACGGCTGTTGTCGGACTATGGATTCATCGGGCATCCTTTTCGCAAGGACTTTCCACTCGTTGGCAATGTCGAGATGCGTTTCGATCCGGAGCAGGGACGTGTCGTTTACGAGCCCGTTTCCATCGAGCCCCGGGTCCTCGTACCCAAGGTGATTCGTGACGATCACCGTGACATCGAACCGGAGTCCGGAACGGAGGGCAGTCAGAATGCCTGAGATCCGGAATTTCACGATGAACTTCGGTCCCCAGCACCCGGCCGCGCATGGTGTGCTGCGGCTCGTTCTGGAACTGGACGGTGAGGTGATCCAGCGTGCCGACCCGCACATCGGGTTGTTGCATCGCGCAACCGAAAAACTGGCCGAAAGCAAGCCGTACAATCAGAGCATCGGCTACATGGATCGTCTCGACTACGTGTCCATGATGTGCAACGAGCACGGCTATGTGCTTGCGATCGAGAACCTTCTCGGCATTCAGGCGCCTGTCAGGGCCCAGTACATCCGGGTGATGTTCGACGAGATCACCCGCATTTTGAATCACCTGCTCTGGCTCGGATCCCACGCCCTGGACGTGGGGGCCATGACGGTGTTCCTCTATGCGTTTCGCGAACGCGAAGACCTGATGGACTGCTACGAAGCCGTCTCGGGCGCGCGTCTGCACGCGACGTACTATCGCCCGGGTGGTGTATACCGCGATCTGCCCGATGAAATGCCCCGCTACATCGAAAGTCGCTGGAGATCTGCGAAGGACGTCGACCGCCTGAACGGGGCGCGTCAGGGATCGATGCTGGATTTCATCGAGGACTTCACCGATCGTTTTCCAGGTTGCGTGGACGAATACGAGACACTGCTGACCGATAACCGGATCTGGAAGCAGAGGACCGTCGGTATCGGGACGGTTTCCCCGGACAGGGCAAAGCAGCTGGGTTTCAGCGGACCCATGCTGCGTGGTTCCGGTGTGGCGTGGGACCTGAGGAAAAAGCAGCCCTATGAGGTCTACAACGAGCTGGATTTTGACATTCCCGTCGGCGTCAATGGCGATTGCTACGATCGGTACCTGGTGCGCATCGAGGAATTTCGGCAATCCAACGCGATTATCCGGCAGTGCGTCGACTGGTTGCGCAAGAATCCCGGTCCGGTAATACACCAAGATCACAAGATTACGCCTCCCGAGCGAGAAGAGATGAAGGTGGACATGGAGTCGCTGATTCATCATTTCAAGCTGTTTACCGAAGGCTATTGTCTGCCCGAAGGCGAAACCTATGCGGCAGTGGAGCATCCGAAGGGCGAGTTCGGTGTCTATCTGGTTTCCGACGGCGCCAACAAACCTTATCGCGTGAAGATACGGGCTCCGGGCTTCGCTCATCTTGCGGCACTGGACGAGATGTCGCGGGGCCATATGCTTGCCGATGTCGTGGCGATCATCGGGACGCAGGATATCGTTTTCGGGGAGATCGATCGCTGATGAGTTCGCAGAATCGTGACCACATGGATGCCGACGAACTTTCGGAGCATGTTCGCCAGGAGGTCGATAAATGGCTGAAACACTATCCGGATGACCGCAAGCAGTCGGCGGTTCTCGCCGCGTTACGCGCGGTGCAGCACGAGAGTGGATATCTGAGCACAGAATCCATGAAGGCCGTGGCGGCCTACCTGGGTCTGCCGGACATCGCGGTATTCGAAGTGGCCTCGTTCTATTCGATGTTCAATGTGGAGCCCGTGGGTCGTCACGAGATTTCGGTTTGCACCAACGTCTCGTGCATGCTGAGGGGCGCCGATGAGATCGTCGCGCATCTCGAGGGCAGGCTGGGTGTCAAGCTCGGTGGATCAACACCAGACGGAAAGTTTTTTCTGAAACGTGAGGAAGAGTGTCTGGCGGCCTGTTGTGGCGCGCCAATGATGCAGATCAATCACGTTTACCACGAGGATCTCACCCCGGAACGGGTGGATCAACTGCTGGACGAGCTGGATTAGGCCCCATGACCGAGCAAGTCTGCTACGCGACGCTCTCCCGCGAGGAGCCCTGGAGCTACGAGACCTATGTGTCACTCGGCGGATACCAGGCCTGGCGCAATATTCTCGAGAACAAGACGAGCCCCGAGGAGATTATCGAGGAGGTCAAGGCGTCCGGTTTGCGGGGTCGGGGTGGGGCGGGCTTTCCCACCGGCCTGAAGTGGAGTTTCATGCCGCGCAAGTCCGGGGGCCAGAACTACATCGTCTGCAATTCGGATGAGTCGGAGCCAGGCACCTGCAAGGACCGCGATATCCTGAGATTCAACCCGCACGCCCTGGTCGAGGGCATGGCGATCGCCGGGTACGCGATCGGGGCGACAGTGGGTTACAACTATATGCGGGGCGAGTTTCTCGACGAACCGTACCAGCGGTTCTCACAGGCCCTGCGGGAGGCCTATGGGCAGGGACTGCTCGGCAAGGATATCCTGGGGTCGGGTGTGGCGTTCGATCTCCACGGGACGCTTGGGGCAGGTGCCTACATCTGCGGTGAGGAGACGGCGCTGCTGGAGTCCCTGGAGGGCAAGAAGGGCCAGCCCCGGTTCAAGCCGCCGTTTCCGGCAAATTTTGGGCTCTACGGACGCCCCACGACCATCAACAACACCGAGACACTATCGTCGGTTCCCGCCATCATGCGTAACGGCGGGCCGTGGTTCGCCAATCTGGGGATTCCGAACAACGGCGGCGTGAAGTGTTTCTCCGTATCGGGACACGTGGGAAAACCGGGGAACTACGAGGTTCCTCTCGGCACGTCGTTTCCGGACCTGCTCGAAATGGCGGGGGGAATCTGGAAGGGCAGGTCGCTCAAGGCCGTGATACCCGGCGGTTCTTCCGTCCCGGTGCTCCCCGGCGACGTGATGATGGCCTGTACCATGGATTACGACTCGATCGCCAAGGCCGGGTCCATGCTGGGCTCGGGGGCCGTTATTGTCATGGACGAGACGACCGATATGGTGCAGGTGCTGCGAAGGATCTCCCGCTTCTATTTTTCCGAGTCCTGCGGGCAATGCACGCCCTGCCGTGAAGGGACCGGATGGTTGTACCGGATGTTGTCCCGTATCGTCGATGGGCGGGGCAGACCGGAGGACCTGGAGCGACTCGAGGACGTCGCCCACAAGATCGAGGGCAGAACGATCTGTGCGCTTGGCGATGCGGCCGCAATGCCCGTGTGGAGTTTCATCAAGCAGTTTCGGCCGGAGTTTGAGTTTTACATCGAGAACGGCCGCAGCATGCTGGATGACGGCGAGCGGGACGCAGCTTGAGGCGCTTACAGGTGAGCAAAGATATGGGCTACGCGGGCAAATGAGCGAGGAACTGGTCAGCATCGAGATCAACGGCGTACCCCTGCAGGCGCGCAAAGGCGCCATGCTGATCGAGGTGACGGACGAGGCAGGTATCGACGTACCCCGGTTCTGCTACCACAAGAAGTTGACGGTGGCAGCCAATTGCCGCATGTGCCTCGTCGAGGTCGAACGCGCGCCCAAGCCGCTGCCGGCCTGCGCGACCCCCGTGACCGAAGGCATGAAGGTTTTTACCCGATCGCCCAAGGCGATCGCCGGTCAAAAGGCCACCATGGAATTCCTCCTGATCAATCACCCGCTGGATTGCCCGGTGTGCGACCAGGGCGGCGAGTGCGAGTTGCAGGATGTCGCCATGGGGTATGGTGAGGACGTGTCCCGCTACAGTGAGAGCAAGCGGGCGGTCAGGGACAAGGACATCGGGCCACTGATCGCAACGGACATGACGCGTTGCATCCACTGTACCCGGTGTGTGCGCTTCGGAGATGAAATCGCGGCGGTGCGGGAACTGGGAGCGACGGGTCGTGGCGAGTTCGTGGAGATTGGTACCTACGTCGAGAAGGCGGTGACTTCGGAATTGTCCGGTAACGTCATCGACCTGTGTCCTGTGGGGGCCTTGACCGCCAAACCGTCGCGCATGAGCGCGCGGGCCTGGGAACTGCTGCAGCACGCCGCGATTTCACCCCACGACGGCGTCGGATCGAATCTGTTCGTTCATACCAGTCGCGGCAAGGTCGTACGTGTGGTCCCTCGGGAAAACGAAGCCGTTAACGAAACCTGGATATCCGATCGGGACCGGTTCAGCTATCAGGGCCTGTACAGCGCGGATCGGGTGACCAGCCCGATGGTGAAGCGCGACGGTGCGTGGCAAGTGGTCGAATGGCAGACTGCGCTGGACGCAGTGGCCGATGGTCTCGGAAGCCGCCCTGCCGAAGATGTTGGCGCGCTGGTGTCACCGAACGCGACCACCGAAGAGATGTATCTGCTGCAAAAACTGATCAGGGGGATCGGTTCGAACAGTATCGACCACAGACTTCGACAGTCTGATTTCAGCGATGAGGCCCACGCTCCCCTGTTTCCCTGGCTGGGCCAGTCCATCGCCGACCTCGAATCCCTCGATGCGTTTTTACTGGTCGGATCCTACGTGCGCAAGGACCAACCGATGCTTGCGCATCGATTGCGCAAGGCGGTTGCCAACGGCGCTGCCGCGATGGTCGTCAATCCCCGCGAATTCGAATTTCTTTTCCCGCTCCGGGAGCGGGTCATCACGGCACCCCAGGACATGATCGGGGCGCTGGCCGGAATCGCCAAAGCGGCAATCGACAAGGCTGGGGCGACGGCGCCCGCGGCACTGGAAGCAATACTGGACGCGACAGAGCCGGACGAGACGGCACGAAGCATTGCCTCACGTCTGGCTGATGCGGGACAGGCGACCTTGCTGCTCGGTCCCATGGCGATGAACCATCCTGCATTTTCCCTGGTTCGGGCATTGGCGGCGCTGATTTGTGAGCAGTCCACGGCAAGGTTGGGTTATCTCGCCGAAGGGGCCAACGCATCGGGGGCGTGGCTTTCCGGTTGCGTGCCCCACCGTGTGAGCGGGGGAATAGATGACACCGGGCCTCCCGGGCGCAACCTGCGATCAATGATTGGCGAGGGTCTTGCGGCCTGCGTCCTGATGTCCGTGGAACCGGAATACGACTGCGACGATCCGGCGGGTGTACTGCGGGCGCTTGAGGACACTGATTTCGTTGTGGCCCTGACCTCCTATGCCAATGAGCGTGCCAGGGGATATGCGGACGTGATTCTGCCCGTTGCCGCCTTTGCAGAGACCTCGGGTACCTACATCAACGGCGAGGGTCGCTGGCAGAGTTTCAGGGGGGTCGGCTCGCCGCCTGGCGAGGCAAGGCCGGGCTGGAAGGTCCTGCGTGTACTGGGAAATACGCTGGGACTCGAAGGATTTGACTTTCAGTCCTCCGCGCAGGTGCTGGACGAAACCAGGTCGCAGTTCTCCCCGGACCTGGAATTCAGCAATCTGCTGCCCTCGGATCACACTCCCGGAAGACACGATTTCGAAGGAAAGCTGATACGGGCCTCGGCGACACCCATTTACGCATCCGACGCCGTCGTACGCAGGGCGGGTGCACTGCAACAGACTGCCGATGCGATGCCCCCGACCGTTTCCCTGAATCAGGGACAGGCTGACAAACTGGCCCTGGCGGATGCACAGTGGGTATGGGTGACCCAGGGCGATAACAGGGAAAAACTGCGCCTGGAAATTGACGACGCCATTCCCGACGGCTGTGCCTGGATACCGACAGGTATGGTCGGAACCGAATCTCTTGGCGCAGGATTCGGGTCACTGACGCTGGAGAGGGGCTGAGGGCACATGACGGAGTTCCTGACCTCGTTCTGGATGTCGATTCCGGTCGATGTGCGCACGGTAGCGCTCATCGTCGGCAAGATCGTGCTGATCCTGGTCCCGCTGATGCTCAGCGTGGCGTATCTCACCTTTGCCGAAAGAAAGATCATCGGCTACATGCAAATTCGCATCGGGCCCAATCGGGTCGGGCCCAGGGGCTGGTTGCAGCCCATCGCGGACGCGGTCAAATTGCTGTTCAAGGAAATCATCGTTCCCACGAACGCCAACCGCGCGCTCTTTTTCACCGCGCCGCTGCTTGCCCTGGGACCCGCACTCGCAGCCTGGGCCGTGATCCCGTTCAACGACGGCTGGGTGCTGGCGGATATCAACGCGGGTCTGCTGTACGTATTGGCGCTTACCTCGATCGGTGTCTACGGCGTCATCATTGCCGGCTGGGCGTCCAACTCGAAGTACGCGCTCCTGGGTGCGATGCGGTCGGCGGCGCAGATCGTGGCCTATGAGATCGCAATGGGTTTTGCCCTGGTCGCAGTACTCATGCCGGCGGGTAGCCTCAATTTTGGTGAAATCGTCCGGGCGCAGCAGGGAAGCATCCTTCACTGGTATTGGCTGCCATTGCTCCCCATCTTTCTGGTGTATTTCATCTCCGGCGTCGCCGAGACCAATCGCGCGCCGTTCGACGTTGCGGAGGGAGAGTCCGAGATCGTTGCCGGATTCCACGTAGAATATTCCGGCATGGGATTCGCGGTGTTTTTCCTGGCGGAGTACGCCAACATGATTCTTATCGCGGCGCTTACCGCGATCCTGTTCTTCGGAGGCTGGCTGTCGCCGTTCCAGGGCCTTCTGCCGCAGTCGGTAATGGAAATTCCCGTTATCGGCACGTTCCTGGATGGCGGGCTTCACTGGTTCGTATTCAAGACAGCGTTTTTCCTGTTCTGTTTCCTCTGGTTTCGTGCAACATTTCCGCGTTATCGGTACGACCAGATCATGAGGCTGGGCTGGAAGGTTCTGATTCCCGTCACGCTGGTCTGGATATTCGTTGAAGGCGCGGCGATCGCGCTGGATATCGGCCCCTGGTTCGATTGAGGGAGCGGCTGATCATGATTGCGACCATGAAGCACTTTTTTCAGAGTTTTCTCCTGCTGGAGCTGCTGAAGGGTATGCGCCTGACGGGATATCGCCTGTTTACACGCAAGTTCACGGTGCAGTACCCGGAGGAGAGTGCGCCGCAATCGCCGCGCTTTCGCGGATTGCATGCCTTGCGGAGGTACCCCAATGGCGAGGAGCGCTGCATTGCATGCAAGCTTTGCGAGGCCGTGTGCCCGGCGCTTGCCATTACCATCGATTCCGAAGAACGTGAGGACGGTACCCGACGCACCACACGCTACGATATCGACCTGTTCAAGTGTATTTACTGCGGGTTCTGCGAAGAGGCCTGTCCGGTGGATTCGATCGTGGAGACGAGGGTCTACGAATACCACTTCGAGAACCGGGGAGAGCAGATCATGACCAAGGACAAACTGCTCGCGATCGGTGACAGGTACGAAGCGCAGATTGCCGCGGACAGGGCTGCAGACGCGGCCTACCGATAGGCAGGCACGGAAGGGGTGTACGAAATGGATGAGGAGAATTCCATAGTGAACGGGACAACAGGGCACGAATCCCCATGAGTTTTACTGAGGTCGTATTTTTTATCTTCGCCTCGATTATGGTGCTGTCGGCCCTGCGCATGATTACCGTGCGCAACCCGGTTCACGCGGCCTTGTTTCTCGTGCTCACCTTCTTCTCGGGTGCGGCGATCTGGTTGCTCGCGGAGGCCGAGTTTCTCGCTATCGTGCTGGTCCTCGTGTATGTCGGAGCCGTCATGGTCCTTTTTCTGTTCGTGGTGATGATGCTGGACATCAATATCGCCCGGATGCGCGAGGGATTCATACGATATCTGCCGGTGGGTATCTTCGTCGCGATCGTGCTGCTGGTGGAGATGGTTCTCGTTGTCGGGGCCAGCATCTTCGAAGCCTCGCCTGGACCGGTCCCGACACCTGAAGGCTATGACAATACCGAGGCGCTGGGCAGTGTCCTCTACACCGATTATGTCTATCCGTTTGAAATTGCCGCCGTGATACTGCTGGTCGCCATCATTGCCGCTATTGCGTTGACGCTCAGAAAGCGGCCTGAAACCAGGTATCAGAACCCGGCGTGGCAGGTCCGTGTGAAAAGGGAAGACAGGGTCAGACTGGTCAAGATGAAAGGGGAGCGTTCCTGAAACGACCGAAGGCGCTTCGACGCAGTGCTTTTCGGTTTCAAGAGTCACCTCATGGGTTGAGCATCACCGGAGCCGCGGGCTGTTGCCGCGGCGCGGTCGGGATAGAACGAAACGAACGAAACCCGCAGGAACGGTTTCGGAATGACAGTTAACGGGACGGATACGGATTCAAGATGATTCCTCTGGCTAATTTTCTGGTGCTTGGCGCCATTCTGTTTGCGCTCAGTGTGGCGGGAATCTTCCTGAATCGAAAGAACGTCATCATTCTTCTGATGTCGATCGAATTGATGCTGCTTGCAGTTAACACGAATTTTGTCGCGTTTTCCTACTATTCGAGCGACATGGCGGGGCAGGTGTTCGTTTTCTTTATTCTGACCGTCGCGGCGGCGGAGGCGGCGATCGGTCTGGCCATCGTCGTGCTGCTGTTTCGCAACCGGGGCACCATCAATGTCCAGGATCTGGACTCGATGAAAGGATAAGGGCATGGAAGGGATCTATCTCGCAATTCCCCTCGCGCCGCTGGCCGGGTCTATCGTCGCCGGCCTGTTCGGTCGGCAAATCGGCCGTGCCGGCGCGCACACGGTGACGATCCTGGGCGTGGCGGTCTCGTTCGTGCTGTCACTGATTGTCTTCAATCATATCGCGATACAGGGCGCCGAACCCTTCAATGGCACCGTCTATACGTGGATGGTCAGCGAGGGCATCACTTTCAGGATCGGTTTTCTTATCGACCAGCTCACCGCCGTGATGCTTGTCGTCGTCACGTTCGTGTCGCTGATGGTCCACATCTACACCATCGGCTACATGAGCGACGATCCGGGATACCAGCGTTTTTTCAGCTATATCGCCCTGTTCACGTTCTCGATGTTGATGCTGGTGATGTCCAACAACTTCCTGCAGCTGTTCTTCGGCTGGGAGGCGGTCGGCCTGATGTCCTATCTGCTGATCGGTTTCTGGTACACCCGCGAGTCGGCGATCTACGCCAACCTGAAGGCGTTTCTGGTGAATCGAGTGGGAGATTTCGGCTTCATACTGGGCATCGGCGGCGTGCTTGCCTACACCGGTTCCCTGGACTACGCCACCGTGTTCGGTCAGGCCGAGGCCGTATCCCGTGAGACCATCTCCATTTTCCCCGGAACGCAGTGGTCGGCGATTACGGTCATCTGTCTCCTGTTGTTCGTCGGGGCGATGGGCAAGTCCGCGCAGATGCCGCTGCACGTCTGGCTGCCGGACTCGATGGAAGGTCCGACCCCGATCTCGGCCCTGATACACGCGGCGACGATGGTGACCGCGGGCGTGTTCATGGTGGCGCGGATGTCACCCCTGTTCGAGTTCAGTCCGGTCGCACTCGGGGTCGTCCTGGTCATCGGTGCGCTTACCGCATTCTTCATGGGGCTGGTCGGTGTCGTGCAGAACGACATCAAGCGGGTCATCGCCTATTCGACCTTGTCGCAACTCGGCTACATGACCGCTGCCCTGGGGGCATCCGCCTACGCCGCCGGCATCTTTCATCTCACGACACACGCCTTTTTCAAGGCGCTGCTGTTCCTGGCCGCGGGTTCCGTGATCATCGCCATGCACCACGAGCAGGACATGCGCAAGATGGGGGGGCTCAGGAAGTACATGCCGATCACCTACTGGACGTCGGTCGTCGGTTCGCTGGCCCTGTCGGGCATCCCGATATTCGCCGGCTTTTTCTCCAAGGACACGATCATCGAGGCGGTCCATCTTTCCACGGCGCCCGGCGCGACGCTCGCGTACTGGCTGGTGCTGATCTCGGTCTTCGTCACCGCCCTGTATACCTTTCGTCTGCTGTTCCTCGTCTTCCACGGGAAGGAACGGATGGACGAGCATACGCGATCGCATCTGCACGAATCGCCGGCCGTCGTTACCGTGCCGCTGGTCATGCTCGCAATCCCGTCGGTGCTTGCCGGTTTCGTCATCGGCCCCGTTATCTTTGGCGGATTCTTCGGGGACTCCATCGTCGTCCATCCGGATCACGATGTGCTGGCTCAACTCGGCGAGCACTACCACGGCGTTTGGGCCTTTGTACTTCACGGCATCATGGCGCCGCCGTTCTGGCTGGCGCTGGCCGGCATCGCCACGGCCTGGGTATTTTTCTACTGGCGCCCGGCGCTTGCCGACCTTGCGAAGTCCCGTTTCGCCCTGTTGTATCGGATCCTGGATAGCAAATACGGCTTCGACGAATTCAACGAGTTCTTCTTCGCCGGCGGAGCGCGTGGCGTCGGCAGGGCCCTCTGGAAAGGGGGCGACGTGTTTTTCATTGACGGCCTGCTCGTCAACGGGTCCGCCAGGGCCGTCGGCTGGGTGTCCGGCAGGATCCGCGGGATCCAGACCGGGTACCTCTATCACTACGCCTTCGCGATCATCATCGGGTTGATCGTGTTTCTGGCAAGGTTTCTGTTTTCTGGATAAGGGCCGCGGGTCCGGGCCCGGCGCGCGTGCGCTGATGGTCCAATACGACATGGGAAAGAATGATGCTTGAGTGGCCTGTGCTCAGCCTGTTGATCTGGATGCCCATTCTGGGTGGATGCCTGGTCATTGTGGCGGGAGACAAGGGGGATGGCGCCCGGCGCATCGCGCTGGCGGTGTCCGTGCTGACGTTCGCATTGAGTCTGGTTCTGTTCACGGAGTTCGACAGGACGACGCATGAGATGCAGTTTGTCGAAATGGCGCACTGGATCAGCACGTTCAACATCAACTATCACCTCGGCGTCGACGGAATATCGGTACCGCTGATCATCCTGACCACGTTTACGACGATACTGGTCGTCATGGCGGGGTGGGAGGTCATAAAGTATCGCGTTTCACAGTACATGGCCTCCTTCCTGATTATGGAAGGTCTCATGATCGGCGTTTTTTCGGCCCTGGATTCGATACTTTTCTACATCTATTTCGAGGCCATGCTGGTTCCGATGTTCCTCATCATCGGCATCTGGGGCGGTCCCAACAGGGTGTACGCAACCCTCAAGTTTTTCCTGTACACGTTTCTGGGTTCCGTATTCATGCTGGTCGCGCTGGTCTACATGTATTCCAAGTCCGGCAGTTTCGGGATCCTCGACTATCACGGCCTCAGGTTGGGCATGACGGAGCAGGTCCTGATCTTTCTGGCCTTTCTGGCGGCATTCGCGATCAAGGTGCCCATGTGGCCGGTCCATACCTGGCTTCCCGACGCACACGTGGAAGCGCCGACCGGCGGATCGGTGATCCTGGCGGCGATCCTCCTCAAGATCGGTGGTTACGGTTTTTTGAGATTCAGCCTGCCGATCACGCCGGACGCCAGCCACAGCCTGGACTGGCTGATCATCCTCATGTCCTTGGTCGCGGTGGTCTACATCGGCTTCGTTGCGCTGGTGCAGCAGGATATGAAGAAGCTGATCGCCTATTCGTCCATCGCGCACATGGGATTTACCACCCTCGGGATCTTTGTTGTGTTCAGCATCCTCGATCGCACCGGCGGTACGTCGGGTGCGGTCATGGGGATGGAGGGGGGGATTGTGCAAATGATCTCCCACGGTTTCATATCCGGGGCGCTGTTCCTGTGCGTGGGGGTACTCTACGATCGCGTGCATAGCCGGCAGATCGGGGACTACGGCGGTGTCGTCAACACCATGCCGGTCTTCGCCTCGTTTTTTGTGCTGTTTGCCCTTGCCAACTCAGGACTGCCCGGCACCTCCGGATTCGTCGGTGAATTCATGGTGATTCTGTCCAGCTTCAAGGCGAATTTCTGGTTTGCGTTTCTGGCGGCCACGACATTGATTCTCGGCGCTGCCTATTCGCTGTGGCTCGTCAAGCGAGTGGTGTTCGGCAAGGTGGCCAACGAAAACGTGGAAGGCCTGCAGGATATCAATCGGCGCGAGTTCCTTGTGCTGGGTTCTCTTGCCGCGGTCGTCCTGCTGTTCGGAATCTGGCCGGCGCCACTCATCGACCTGATGGCCGCCAGCGTAGAGAACCTCGTCCATCACGTTACCATTTCGAAACTCTGATTCCGGATAGTTAATGAGCCAGTTCCAATCCGACATCCTGTTGGTCGTCCCCGAGTTATTCATGCTGGGCATGATCTGTGTGGTACTCGTCGTCGATCTGTTTCTCGAGGCATCGCGCCGGGATCTCACCTACTGGCTGTCGCTGCTGACACTTGCCGGAACCTTAGTTCTGACCCTTGCGCTGTTTGGCTTCGGCCAGGGTAACCGGCTCGGTTTCGGCGGCCAGTTCGTGATGGACGATATGGCCATTCTGCTCAAGTCCTCGATCTATCTGATCATGATGGCGGTGTTTGTCTATTCCCGTCCTTATCTCAAGGATCGGGAGCTGTTTCGGGGCGAGTACTACGTCCTGGGTCTGTTCGGCGTGCTGGGCATGATGATCATGGTCTCGGCGCACAATTTTCTGACGATTTACCTGGGGCTGGAACTGCTCGCGTTGTCGCAGTACGCGCTCGTCGCGTTTTCGCGTGATTCGGGCATGGCAAGCGAGGCTGCGATCAAGTACTTCGTCCTCGGCGCGATCGCTTCGGGTATGTTGTTATACGGCATGTCGATACTGTACGGTTTGTCCGGCAGCCTCGACCTTGCGGAGGTGAGCAACTATTTGGCGACGAATACGGACAAGAACCTTTATATGGCCTTCGGGCTTTCGTTCGTGGTGGTGGGCGTGGCGTTCAAGTTCGGCGCGGTGCCGTTCCACATGTGGGTCCCTGACGTTTACCAGGGCGCACCGTCATCAGTGACGTTGTATATCGGATCGGCGCCAAAGATCGCCGCATTCGCAATGATCATGCGCCTGCTCGTGGAGGGCATGGGCAGCCTGTTTGCCGATTGGCACCAGATGCTGGTGGTGCTTGCGGCTCTCTCCATGGCGATCGGTAATGTCATCGCGATCGCACAGACGAACATCAAGAGAATGCTGGCCTATTCCACGATTTCGCATGTCGGTTTTATTCTGCTGGGAATCCTCGCGGGAACGCCTGAAGGGTATTCGGCGGCCATGTTCTATGCCATCGTCTATGCCGTTATGGCCGCCGGCGCATTCGGTATGATTGTGGTACTGAGCCGGCGCGGATTCGAGCCGGAGAACATCGTCGATTTCAAAGGGCTCAACGACCGCAGCCCCTGGTTCGCGTTCATCATGCTCCTGTTGATGTTTTCCATGGCCGGCGTCCCGCCGACCGTCGGCTTCTACGCGAAGTTCAGCGTGATTCAGGCCGCCGTACGCGTGGATATGATCTGGCTCGCGATCTATGCCGTTGTCTTGTCGGTGATCGGGGCCTTTTACTACCTGCGGGTGGTGAAACTGATGTACTTCGACAAGTCGGAAAACGAAGTCGGGATGGCACCCGTGACCGATGCGGGGATCGTGATCAGTGCCAACGGATTGCTGATGCTGATTCTGGGATTGTTTCCCGGCGGATTGATGGCGCTTTGCGCCAATGCGGCGAACTGGTAGACTCCGACGGGGTGGCACGGTGTGTCCGGACATCACTGGTCCATCGGATTTTTTTTAACTGCCGTTCAGTACAACAAAGGCACTGCTATCCCGTTGCAAAAGCAGTGCCTGAAAAGTACAATTCGTCCTCCTGTTGCGGGGTGGAGCAGTCTGGCAGCTCGTCGGGCTCATAACCCGAAGGTCGCAGGTTCAAATCCTGCCCCCGCTACCACAATCACCGTTCGCCAGTGCCAGCCCTCCCTGCTCCGGGGGCAAGGCGTCGATGTGCGAATCTTCTCCGGTCCGAAGCGCTTCCGGTCCTTGGGCGTTTTCTGTCGAATGGCCTTATGCCAGGGATAGAGATGCGACCTTTCCCTCACGGGATGAGGAATTCAGCGGGACATCGAGATTTGATCCCTCTGTTGTCTTTTTCCTGTTGGTATGTCGGTCCGTTCGGCGTATAATCCCGCCGACGCTCAGCGGGATGGAATTTCTTTTTCGTTCCGCAGCGGTTAGGACGCGCTGTAAAGAGCCCCTGAAAGGGGCTCTTTATCGTTAAGGATAACGGGTGCGACCAGACCATGTTCTATCGAGCGAAAAGAAAAAGGGCCGAGTGCCCTTTTTTTATTGACCGGAATCAGGGGTTGCGGACTTACGTGCGATGGTCACCGATTTTCGACACCTGGAGACCCTGGTAGAACCGGTCGTTAACGGACTGGGTTGTGAACTGTGGGGTGTAGAGTTTCGTCCGGGTTCCGGGCATGACCTGCTGCGCGTGTATATCGAGCGCGGAGGCGGCGTGTCGGTCGATGATTGTGAACGGGTCAGCCGACAGCTGGGCGCGGTTCTCGATGTCGAGGATCCCATCGGGAGTCCCTACACCCTGGAGGTGTCCTCACCGGGGATGAATCGGCCGCTGCTGCACCACGAACACTTTGTCCGTTCTGTAGGGCTGCCCGTAACGGTCAGGACCAGGGACAAGATCGAGGGACGAAGGAATTTCAGTGGCACCCTGCGTTCGTTTGATCAAGACCGGCTGGTAGTAGAGTGCGAGGGTGGACCGGTGACGATATCGTACCGGGATGTCGAACGCGCGAGGCTGGTGCCGGACTATTCGGAGGATCTGTAGCCCGCGCCGTCCGGGGCCATGCATACCGCACCGGCGAGACGGATCGGATCGGAACCTGGAGAGTGCCAGTGAATGTCACCCGTCCGGACGCCGTGTCGGGCCGGAGTCGGGATGGCTGTCATGGATCCGGAGTAACGAGGGCAAGGACAGAGAGCGATTGGCTATGAACAAAGAAATTTTGCTGGTTGTCGACGCCGTCTCGAACGAAAAGGGTGTCGACAAGGAAATCATATTCGAGGCGATCGAGGCGGCGCTGGCGTCCGCCACCCGCAAGAAGCATGGCGGCGAAATCGATGCGCGGGTCCAGATCGACCGAACATCGGGGGAGTACGAAACCTTCCGGCGCTGGCACGTCATCGATGACGAGGACCCGGAGTTCGAATCGACCGAAAGGCAGATCCTCGTCAGCTATGCGCGTCAGAATCAGCCCGACATCGAGGTCGGAGACTATATCGAGGAACCGATCGAGTCGGTCGAATTCGGCCGTATCGCGGCACAGACCGCCAAACAGGTCATCGTGCAGAAGGTTCGTGAGGCCGAGCGGGCGCGAATCGCTGAGCAGTATCAGGATCGCATCGGTGATCTCGTCATGGGTGAGGTCAAGCGCGTCGAGCGCTCCGGTATCTACATTGACCTTGGTGGAAACGTAGAGGGTTTCGTCCCGAGGGAGGAAATGCTTCCGCGCGAATCGGTTCGCTCCGGAGACCGGTTAAGGGCCTTCATGATGGAGGTGCGTACGGAGACCCGCGGGCCGCAATTGATACTGACGCGAACCAGCGACCCGTTTCTCATCGAGCTGTTCAAGCTGGAAGTTCCCGAGGTGGGGCAGGGACTGATCGAGATCGTCGCGGCGGCCCGTGACCCCGGCCTGCGGGCAAAGATCGCGGTCAAGTCAAACGACCCCAGGCTCGACCCGGTGGGTGCATGTGTCGGCATGCGTGGTTCGCGGGTCCAGTCGGTCTCCAATGAACTGGCGGGTGAGCGGATCGATATCGTGATGTGGGACGAGAATCCGGCACAGTATGTGATTAACGCAATGTCGCCGGCTGAAGTGCGCTCGATCGTCATGGACGAGGAGGCCCGCAGTATGGATATCGCGGTGGACGAGGAGAAGCTCTCCCAGGCCATCGGACGGGGTGGGCAGAACATCAAACTCGCCAGCCAGCTGATCCAGTGGACCCTGAACGTCATGAACGAGACCGAGGCCGAGGAGAAGAGCGAATCGGAGGCGAAGGAACTCCAGGGTACGTTTATGGAACACCTCGACGTGGACGAAGAGGTCGCAGCGATCCTTGTCCAGGAGGGGTTCTCCAGTCTGGACGAAGTGGCGTATGTGCCGAGGACGGAATTGCTGGGGATCGAGGAGTTTGACGAGGCGGTGGTCGACGAATTGCGCGGGCGCGCCAAAGACGCGTTGCTGACCCAGGCAATCGCATCCGAGGAGGAACTCGACGCAGCCAAACCTGCGCAGGACCTCCTGGACATGGAGGGAATGGATTCCGAACTCGCATACATGATGGCCGCTCGGGGCATCCTCACGATGGAGGACCTGGCCGAGCAGTCCGTGGACGAAGTGATGGAAATCGAGGGGTTGGACAAGGAGCGCGCTTCAGAGCTGATCATGACGGCACGCGCTCCCTGGTTTGAACAAGAGGAGCAGGGGTGACTGACGGTCGCCGGAGGTGGGTGAAATGACGGAAGTCACGATCAGGCAGTTTGCGAGCGACGTGGATACCTGCGTAGACACGCTGCTCGAGCAGCTGAAGACCGCGGGAATGCAGTTTTCGAATGCTGATGAAGTGATCAGCGAAGAGCAGAAGGAAAAGCTGCTCGAACACCTGCGGGGTGTGCACGGCAAGGAACCCAAGGGGCAGCGCAGCGAGATTACCCTCAAGCGCAGAAGCACGGGTCGGTTGAGGATCGCCGGCGGGCAGGGGCGTCAGACGAAGACCGTAAACGTCGAGGTCCGCAAGCGCCGGACCTACGTCAAGCGCGACACGGTAAAGGAAGCGGAATCCAAGAAGCTCGAGGAGCGGCAGGAGGAGACTCGCGCGGCAGCGGAGCAGGCCGCCCGCGAAGAGGCGGAGCGAAA
>JAYENI010000155.1:0-9251 GCA_034722015.1 Pseudomonadota bacterium | reverse complement strand
GATGTATGCCAGGATCAACTGACGAACCCAGCAGGACGTATTTGTAAGTCATTGATTCTGGGGTTCAAAGATTCATCCGAGCGTGCGAGTTGCCCTGGGGCGTAGCTTAGACACGTATATAATCAGGAATACCTTTCGCCACCGGGTTCTCCGGTGGATGTCCCATCTGCCGCAAGAGGGCGTGGCGAATTCGCTCCTGGTGGGACGCGGAGGTAATCGGTTTTCGAGTCAGGTCCGTAACGAGAAAAATGTCCTCCGCCTGTGCACCCAGCGTGGCGATCCGGGCGTCGAGGACGAGTACCCCGCTCTCCATGAACGCCTTTCCGACCTTGCAGAGCAGACCGGGATGGTCCACCGAAATCAGTTCCAGGCGAGTGCTCAGGGGCGCGTCGTTCTGGCCGAAGCTGATTCTGGGATTGAACCTGAAGTGTTGCAGTCTTCGCGGTGTGCGTCTGGGTGTCTCTTCCGGTTCCGTGTCCGGGGTGCGTAGCGCGGTCGATATGGATTCGGTGATTTCCTCGATTCGTCTTCGTGACTTGACCGGCTCGGCATCCTCGTCGAGCACCTGGAAGGTATCCATGGTATATCCGTGCTCGGCAGTGATGATTCGTGCATCGAGAATATTCAGTCCAAGCGATGTCAATGCGCAGGTCGTGTGGGCAAAAAGGTGATTGTGGTCCGGCGCGAAAATAAAGATCTCCGTGCTGCCCCGTTCCGTCAGTTCCCGGGTCAGCACCAGCGGGTCCCGGCTGTCGCCGTGTCGCAGGATCGCGGCGGTTTGCCATGCGATGTCGCGGCCCGAGTGGCGAAGGAAATAGTCCCTGCTGAAGTTTGACCAGAGCGCCTCGTACGCGCTTCGCTCGATCCCCTCGCGATTGAGAAGACCCGCGGCGACCGAACTCGCTTCGTCGATGACTTCGCGGTTGTGCAACGGGTTGTGGAGCCCGCGGCGGATGGCGCGCAGGGCGGCCTGATACAGTTCCGTCAGCAGCGAATCCTTCCAGGAATTCCACAACTCCGGGTTGGTCGCGCGAATATCCGCCACCGTCAGGAGGTACAGGTAAGTGAGACGGGTGGTGTTGCCGGCGGCCCGCGCGAAGGTGTTGACCACTGACGGGTCGCTGATGTCCTTGCGTTGCGCGGTCACGGATATCAGCAGGTGATTTCGGACCAGCCAGGCTACCTTGCGCGCATCGAAGGCACTCAGGCCGTGATGCAGGCAGAAGGCCTCGGCCTCTACCGCGCCGAGCTCCGAGTGATCGCCGCCGCGGCCCTTGGCAATGTCGTGAAACAGGGCCGCCAGATACAGGATTTCGGGTTTGGGGACCTGGGCGAAGAGGTGATGGCAGAAGGGAAGTTCGTCGGCGTAGCGCTTCAGCGCCATTCGCCGAAGGTTGCGCAATACCACCAGCGTGTGTTCGTCCACTGTATAAATGTGGAACAGATCGTACTGCATGCGCCCGACGATGAGAGCGAAGCTCGGCCAGTAGGCCGCGAGTATCCCGTAGCGGTTCATGCGCCGAAATTCATGAGTGATTCCCGCGGGTTGACGCAGGATTTCCATAAAAAGACTTCGGTTTGCCAGGTCGTTTCGGAAGTCGTCGTCGATGAGGTGCCGGTGCTCGCGCAGCAGGCGGATCGTCGATGCACGGACACCCTGGACTTCCGGGTGCTGCTGCAGGACGAGAAACAGTTCGAGCAGGGCCGACGGATAACGCCGAAACACGTTTTCGCCCGAGACCTCGAGGAATCCCTTGTAGATTTGAAATCGCTGGTTTACGGGTACGACCAATGCATCCCTCTCCGGATGCAGGATGGCCTCCTGGTAGTGCTGGAGCAGCATTTCGTTCAGCCGTTCCAGTTCCATCACGGTCCGGTAATACTGTTGCATGAACTGCTCCACGGCCAGGTTGTGGTCCTGGTCCCTGAATCCGAAGAGCTCTGCGATAGCAATCTGGAAGTCGAACAGGATGCGGTCTTCGGCGCGTCCCGCGAGGTCGTGCAGGGCAAACCTGACACGCCAGAGATAGGCCTGACCTTCCATGAGAGCGCCAAACTCACCCTCTGTCAGAAACCCGTGCCTGACAAGTTCGTGAAGACTTGATGCGCCCAGGTGCCTCTTCGCGAGCCATCCAACCATCTGGATATCACGCAACCCGCCCGGCCCCTCTTTCACGTTGGGTTCCAGCTTGTAGGCGCTTTCGCCATACCTGGCGTAACGCCGCCGCCGCTCCTCGAGCTTGGCCTCGAAGAATTCCCGGCTCGGCCAGATATGGTCCGGCGCCGTCTGCTCGCGAACGGACTCCAGCAGATCCGGATTTCCTGAAAGTAGCCGGGTTTCCATCAGGTTCGTCGCTACCGTGACGTCGGCAGCAGCCTGCGCCACGCACTCCTCCACCGAACGGACGCTGTGACCAATGAGCAGACCCAGGTCCCAGAGCAGGGTAAGAAAACTTGACAGTCCCGATTCGGTTTCTGCGTCCGGCGTGGTACCGGTGAGAATCACCAGATCCACGTCGGAACCGGGATGCAGTTCACCCCGCCCGTATCCACCGACCGCGACCAGCGCGAGACCGTTGCCGTCGAGGCCGAGTCCGGACCAGGCGTGCTGCAGCACGAAGTCCACGATACCCGCGCGGCCATGGATCAGCGACACGATATCCTCACCCTCCCGGAACGCCAGCTTGAGGGTCGCATCGGCGACCTCGAGAAACTCCCTGCAGAATTCCGCGCGGGGGCCGCCAACAGCGGTGCAGTACCGGGCAAGTCCCTGCCAGTCGGTACGGGTTCGTATCCGGTAGGGAAGCGCGTCGATCAGTGCGGGAAGCTTCATCTGGGCTGGTGCTGTGTCCCTGTGATAATCACGACTTCAGTTGGCTGGTTCGACGCCCACGGACTGCGTTTTGCCATTCTGACAATGGCATGACCCTTGCTTTCGCTCTGCGCCGTACTGCGAAGCACCACAGGGCCGTTGAGTCCGTCACAATCACAGGGATAAAGCACTTGGAAGGGTGCGATTGGCGGCAACGCGGGACGATGTTACGACCGGTGCCGGTCAGCCCGGGAATTCTTCTTCGCCGCGGGCCGTGAGTACCTCGTGCCCGCCTTCGGTGACCAGGATCGTGTGCTCCCACTGTGCCGACAGTCGATGGTCCCGGGTGACGACTGTCCATTGGTCCGGCAACAGTTTCACATGCCGGCGACCGGCGTTCACCATGGGTTCGATTGTGAAGGTCATCCCCGGCGTGAGTTCCAGCCCGGTGCCAGGCTCACCGTAGTGCAATACCTGGGGATCTTCGTGGAACTCACGTCCGATCCCGTGCCCGCAGTATTCGCGAACGATGGAGAAACGGTGGCTTTCGGCAACGGTCTGTATCGCGTGGCCGATGTCTCCCAGACGCACGCCGGGGCGCACCATATCGATACCGGTCCTCATCGCCTGATAGGTGACATCCACCAGATGGTGCGCGTGCGGTGGCGCCTTGCCCACGAGAAACATCTTGCTCGTGTCGCCGTGAAAGCCATCCTTGATGACGGTTACGTCGATGTTGACGATGTCACCGCTCTTGAGAATCCGGTCGCCCGGAATGCCATGGCACACCTGGTGGTTCACCGATGTACAGATCGACTTGGGAAATCCATGGTAATTGAGTGGGGCGGGTACCGCTTTCTGCGTTTCGACGATGTAGTCGTGGCAGATACGATCGAGTTCATCTGTGGAAATCCCGGGACTGACGTATTCACCGATCATCTCCAGTACCTCCGCCGCGAGGCGGCCAGCGATGCGCATACCGTCGATTTCGCTGTTGCTCTTGATGGTGACAGTCATTGTGAGTCGTCAGGGTATTCGTGTTCGCGGGGAAGGAGTGCGCGTGGTTGTCGGGCAGACAATCGTGAAACCGGACTTCGGACTGGATGCCGCCAGATGCCACACCTGTGGCGCCTGGTACGGGTTGGCGCCTGGCCTTTGCCCCGTAAAATGGTCGAACCGGAGGCGCCTCTCAAATTGTTGATAGCCGACGATTATGGTATAAAGCGCGCGCTTCAGGCAAATCTCGCCCGAAGTGAAAATCCATGCGGTCCGTTGGGTTGTGTAGTGACGAGGGCGACGTACGGTCGCCGGGTACCTTCCGACGGTTCGAGTGAACTGCGGCGCTTCACCAATGGACCGAATCTATCTCGCACACGCACCGTCACATCCAGCCGGGTGCCCGGTCGCCGCGCTGGTTCGCGAAACGACGGGTCGCTGGATGGGGTGCGTGGAGGGTTAACCCGACCAACTAGGAGTGATTCATGTCAAGCGTGACCATGCGCCAGATGCTGGAGGCCGGCGTACATTTCGGGCACCAGACCCGCTACTGGAACCCGAAGATGGCACCGTACATCTTCGGTGACCGCAACAAGATACATATCATCAATCTCGAGAGGTCGCTGCCGCTGCTGATCGAGGCCGCCAACTATCTCGGCAAGATCGCGTCCAAGGGCGGCAAGATCCTGTTCGCGGGTACGAAGCGTGCTGCCCGCGACACGATCCGGGTGCAGGCCGAGCGCTGTTCCATGCCTTATGTCAATCACCGCTGGCTGGGCGGCATGCTCACCAACTTCCAGACGGTGACACAGTCGATCAAACGGCTCAAGGCACTCGAGCAGATGGAGAGCAAGAGTTCGTTCGAGCATCTCGGCAAGAAAGAGGTGCTGCAGCTCCGGCGTGAAATGGGGAAGCTCGAGCGCAGTATCGGGGGGATCAAGGACATGTCGGGCCTCCCTGATGCCGTGTTCATCGTCGATGTCGGCTACGAGCGGATTGCGGTCAATGAAGCCGTCAAGCTCGGTATCCCCGTGGTGGCCGTCGTCGACACAAACAACTCGCTCGAAGGCATCGATTACCCCATCCCCGGAAATGACGATGCCATCCGCGCCATTCAGATCTATACCACGGTCGCCTCGGACGCCATTATCGAGGGCGTCGCCCAGACACGGATCGTCGGCGCCTCTGACGATGAATTCGTCGAAGTGGAGGAAGGCACTGACGGGGCCGATGCAGAGGGGGAAACTCCGCGTGGTGACGAAACACCGGGGGAACGGGCCTGACAGGCCCTTTGCGAAAACACCGGAGGTGCTGACGCTTCCGGTTTTTTCGAACGGGACAAACAGCTGAGGATTACTGACGATGCAAATCACTGCTTCCCTGGTGAAAGAGCTCCGCGAACGAACCGGCGCCGGAATGATGGAATGCAAAAGGGCCCTGACGGAGACCGACGGGGACATGGACACGGCCGTGGAACTGATGCGCAAATCCGGACAGGCAAAAGCCGACAAGAAGTCCGGTCGTATCGCAGCCGAAGGCGTCATTTCGGTGGCGATGGGCGAAGGTGCGCAAACCGCCGCAATCGTGGAGGTTAACTGCGAGACGGATTTCGTTGCCAAGGACGATTCATTCAGGGCCTTTGCCGCAGCGGTTGCGGAAACCGTGCTGGAGCAGTCTCCATCGCACGTCGAGGCGCTGAACGCGATGAATCTGGCGGGAACCGACGATCATGCGGTGGAGCAGTCGCGACTCGACCTCGTGAGCAAGATCGGTGAGAACATCCAGGTGCGGCGATTCGAACGTATGGTGTCGGACGGCGGTCAGATCGGTTTCTACCTGCATGGGACGCGCATCGGGGTCCTTGTCGATTCGACGGGGGGCGACGATTCCCTGGCGCGCGATGTCGCAATGCACGTCGCCGCCAGCCGGCCGATATGCGTCGGGGCGGATGATGTTCCGCCCGCAGTGCTGGAGAAGGAGAAGGAAATTCTCTCGGCCCAGGCTGCTTCCAGCGGCAAGCCGGCGAATATCATTGAGAAAATGGTGGAGGGTCGGATACGGAAGTATCTGGGCGAGATCACCCTGCAGGGCCAGCCATTCGTGAAGGACCCGGACAAGACCGTGGGAGCGCTTCTGGACTCTGCAGGTGCGCAGGTCAAAGGGTTCGTGCGTTTTGAGGTCGGTGAAGGCCTGGAGAAAAAACAGGAGAACTTCGCCGAGGAGGTCATGGCTCAGGTCAAGGGCGCCTGATGTCGTTGGCAGCCTGGCAGGGGCGCATGGCGGACGGGTCCGCGCACGGGCCCGGGGGCCAGGCCGTGACCTCTGGTCCCGCCTGTCGTCGGGCGATGGCATGAGCGGTTCCTCCGGTCCCCGCTATTCCCGCATCCTGCTCAAGCTGAGCGGTGAGGCGCTGATGGGGGACCTGGAGACCGGCATCGATCCTGTGATCCTGGATCGCGTTGCCGGTGAGATCGCCAGCCTTGGCGAGATTGGCGTTCAGACAGGGGTCGTGATCGGGGGCGGAAATATCTTTCGCGGTGCGGAACTGGCTTCCAGGGGACTCGACCGCGTGACCGGCGACCAGATGGGCATGCTGGCGACGGTGATCAACGCGCTCGCCGCGCAGGACGTCCTGCTCAAGATGAACGTGGATTGTCGGGTCATGTCATCCTTTCAGGTCGGTACAGCTTGCGAGGTATTCAGCCGAAGCGAAGCCCTGCGTCACCTGGAGGCGGGGCGTACTGTAATTTTCGCCGGAGGAACGGGTAACCCATTCTTCACCACGGACTCCGCTGCGAGCCTGCGGGCGGGTGAGATCGGCGCCGGGATGATGATAAAGGCCACCAAGGTCGACGGCGTCTATGATGCCGATCCGGTCAAGTATCCAGAGGCGAAACGCTTCGACAGGATCAGTTATAACGAGGCGATAAAACGGGGTTTGGGTGTCATGGATACCACGGCGCTGGTGATTTGCCGGGATCAGGGGATTCCGTTGCGGGTGATTGACATGTTCAGCCCGGGGGCATTGCTTGATACGGTCATGGGCGCGGAAGTCGGTACAATCGTTTCCGATGAGGACAGTGAGAATGATTGAGGAAATCATTGAGGACGCCGATCAGAGGATGGGGAAGAGCGTCGAGTCGCTTGTGCACGAAATGGCCAAGATCCGTACCGGGAGAGCGCACACCAGCCTTCTCGACCATATTACGGTCGACTACTACGGCAGCCGCGTTTCAGTGAAGCAGGTGGCAAAGGTCAACGTGGAAGACGCTCGAACCCTTACCGTGTCGCCCTGGGAAAAGGAAATGATCAGGGCCGTGGAGCGGGCCATACTGGAGTCGGACCTGGGTTTGAACCCGGCATCGGCCGGTATGGTGATTCGCGTACCCATGCCTCCCCTGACGGAGGAGCGCCGTCGTGATCTGGTCAAGGTCGTACGGCACGAAGCGGAGGGCGGACGGGTGGCCATTCGCAACATCCGTCGAGACGGGAACCACGACCTGAAGGAACTCCTGAAGGAGAAGGAAATCTCCGAAGACGACGAGCGCAGGGGGCAGGAGCGGGTCCAGAAACTGACCGACCGGCATGTCGCTGAGATCGAGGAGATTCTGAAGAAGAAGGAACAGGAACTCATGGAGTTCTAGTCGGATCCGGTCGTTGATGCCCGTGGGTTCGGCGGGGCGCTATGAGGAACTTTCAGAGAGCTGGCGGCGATGAGAGCGAGTTCATGTCGGCGAATGCTCTCGCGCAGGTACGGAGACGCGGCGGTTTGTCCGGATGCCCGCCGCTACCCTGACAGTCGGAAATGCCCCGTTTTGGGTTCATGGGTGGTCTATCCCCGGAACGAACCCCCGGGTTCCTGCGCCTGAATTGCTGTGATCGGTCCCATTCTGCGAGCGCATGAGGCGAATCGGGATATCGACGAAAATGACAAACGAATCCGCGCCCCGGGAAGAGATCCCGGCACATGTGGCCATTATCATGGACGGGAACGGGCGATGGGCCCGTTCCCGTCTTTTACCGCGCCCAGCGGGTCATCAGGCTGGTGTCAACTCCACCCGGCGGGTCGTCGAACACTGTCTCAAGGCGGGTGTCGAGGTGTTGACCCTGTTCGCTTTCAGCAGTGAGAACTGGCGCAGGCCCGCTTCCGAGGTCAGCAGCCTGATGGAACTGTTTTTTCATTCGTTGCGACGAGAAGCGGGACGTCTGGCGGAGAACGGTATCCGCATGCGCTTCATCGGGGATCGCGACGGTTTTGCACCCCGGCTCAAACAGGAAATCTCCGCAGCCGAGGAAACCACCGCCAACGGCGGAAACATGTTGTTGAATATCGCCGCCAACTATGGAGGGCGCTGGGATATCGTACAGGCGGTCAGACAATTGGTCGCCGATATGGGAGAATCCGGTATGGATCCGTCCGCGATCGATGAATCAACGCTGAACAGCAGACTTTCCACGGCGGGCCTTTCCGAACCTGATCTGTTCATTCGCACTGGCGGCGAGCACCGAATCAGCAACTTCCTTCTCTGGCAACTCGCCTACACCGAGCTCTATTTCACTGATACCCTGTGGCCGGATTTCGACGAGGCGTCACTCGCGGAGGCTTTTACTGATTTCGCGGGCCGACAGAGGCGATTCGGAAAGACAGGAGAGCAGTTGCGTGGGGTGAGCGACGATGCTTAGGCAACGTGTCATCACAGGTGCGGTTGCCGGGGTGGTGGCGGTCGCTGCTGTCCTGGTCCTTCCGACAACGGGGCTGGCGGCCCTGCTGCTCGTGATCGTGCTGATCGGCGCCTGGGAATGGGCAAGAATGACGGATCTGGATTCCCTGCCCGAAAAGATGGGATATACGCTGCTCATCGCCGGACTGGCGGGCGCTGGGTGGTGGTTGCAGCAGCAGGGACTTCAACTTCCGTTTATCGCCCTGGGCGTGGCGTGGTGGGCACTGGCGCTGGTCGCGCTCGCGCGTTACCGGCCGGGGGAAGAAGGCAGCGGGTTCGCAATGGCCCTGGCCGGGTTGCCCGTACTTGCGCCTGCATGGCTCGCACTCGTGGACCTGCACGCCGAGCGTCCCGCATTGCTCCTGTATCTCCTGACACTCATCTGGCTTGCAGATTCCGCGGCCTATTTCACCGGCAAGAAATTCGGCAGGACCCGACTGGCGCCGGCGCTTAGTCCGGGAAAGAGTCGCGAAGGGGTACTCGGCGCCCTGGTTGCGACGCTGCTACTGGGGCTTGCCGGTGCGTGGTGGTTCGACGCGGGGCTGGTCGACGGTGTCTACTTCGTCATGCTGAGCTTGCTGACGGCGCTGGTCTCCGTGGAGGGAGACCTGTTCGAGAGCCTTCTCAAGCGCCGCGCCGGGGTCAAGGACAGCGGGCGAATCCTGCCTGGCCACGGTGGCGTACTGGATCGCATCGACAGCCTGACGGCCGCGGCACCCGTC
>JAYENI010000154.1:0-9331 GCA_034722015.1 Pseudomonadota bacterium | reverse complement strand
TTGCTGGCCACCGGTGCCAGACCCGGTTTGCTGAGGCTGTTCTGAACTTCGAGCAGCGCCTTGCGGTAGGCGATAGAGAATTCTTCCGGGCTCATCGCACCATGCCTGCCCGCCAGGTCGCGCAAGGCCTGCATCACCCGCAGGGCACCCTTGATATCGCGCTGCGCGGAACCGGGTGTCGCGTTGTAGTAGTACTGGGTGTCGATCTGGTTGTGGGTGATGTAGTTCTTGAAGCCTGTGACAGGGATCGAATGGGGATACTTGACGCTGGAATACCAGAACAGGTCGAGCCCGGTCGGGATACCATCGGAGAAGGCATCGATGTATTGATCCCAAGTGCCGTTGAAGTTGCTGCAAAAAAACATGTAGTCGTACTGCAGTGTCTCCTTACCCTGCCCCAGATCCGGCCATTGGTCGCGTTTGATGATGACCCAGCGGGCAAAATGGATCAGCGACAGGCCGATCAGCCCGGCCAGCGTTGCCGGCGCGAGCCGCGCCACCATGAAGATCAACCGGTTCGCCCAGGTCCATCGCGGTGGCATCGGCGTGATCACGTTCATCGCGTAGGCCTTGCCGGCGAGATTCGACATGATCGTGGTCTCCGGGACGTTGTGGCGGCGTACAGGAAGAATAGACGGCCATTCCCATTAATTCCACGCGGATCGGAAAACCTTTCGTCTCGTTCGTTTCGTCCTGTGATCGCACAATTGTTGAATTCTGTTGCGCCTGACGGAAGGCCCCGTTTTTCACGTCCGAATGCCCAGCCAATTCGGACTCCAGGCCGGCGTGGTCTACCGTCGTTTCCGTGGGAGGGACCATCCAGGTATCCAGCCGGTAGCGGATGATTTTCTCTCCGGACTGCACTACAGTGTCGCTGCGACAAGGAAACCTCCCCGCAGTCCGCCCCAATATGGCCCGAATCCGCATCATGGCCCTGCGCCATTCCGCCTTCTACACACCGCTGCTGCTCGCCATCGGGGGCGGGTATCTCGAGGACGAGGGTCTGGAACCACGCTACGACCCGGCGAGAGCCAGCCACGACGTACCCGACGGGCTCCGCGCCGGCAGCGTACACGTGGCACAGTCCGCCGTCGCCACCAGCTTCGCGGAACTGGAAGACGGCGAATTGCCGGACGTCGTACATTTCGCCCAGATCAACGAGCGGGACGGATTCTTTATCGTCGGCCGGGAGCCGGACCCGGGGTTCACCTGGGACAGGCTTGGCGGCGCGGAGGTCCTCGTCGACCACTTCTTTCAGCCAATGGCCATGTTTCGTTACGGGCTCAACCGCATGGGCGTCGACTATGCAGGCCTTCGAGTGATCGATGCCGGCGGGGTCAAGGAGATCGATCAGGCGTTTCGCAACGGCAGAGGCGACTACGTCCACCTCCAGGGTCCCGCGGCCCAGCAACTGCAAAAGGACGGCGTCGGGCACGTCGTGGCCTCGGTGGGCGACACGATCGGACCCGTCGCCTTCAGCAGCCTGTGCGCGTCACGCGACTGGCTGGGGAGCGATATGTCACGGGCCTTCATGCGCGCATACCGCAAGGCCCGTCAACACGCGACCTCCGCACCCGCGCAGGAAATCGCCGCCCTGCTGGCGGATTTCTTTCCGGACGTCGATGCGGACGTCCTTTGCGACACCGTCACCGCGTACCAGGGACTCGGCTGCTGGACGCCGGAGACCGGCATCAGCCGGGCGGCGTACGAAACCTTGCTGGATGTCTTCCAGTTCAGCGGTCGGGTAACGAGACGTCACCCCTACGAAACCTGTATCGTGCCGGCCCCGAACACCTGATCACGAGATCACATGGAAGAGGAACTGCTGAGCGTCGTCGATGAAAACGACCGGGTGGTGGGCTACCGCGAACGCGGGGAGGTCCACCGTCTGGGGTTGCGTCATCGTGCCGTCCATGTCCTGGTCTTCAACCACAGGGGCGAGCTGTTCCTGCAGAAACGCGCCATGAGCAAACCCGAGAACCCGGGTCTCTGGGACAGCTCTGCTGCGGGTCACGTCGACCACGGCGAGGACTACGATGCCTGCGTCGTGCGCGAGGTCGAGGAAGAGTTGGGTGTCTTGCTGACCGATACACCGCAGGCGCTGTTCCGGATCGATTCGAGCCCCATGACCGGGATGGAGTTCATCAAGGTCTACCGCGCGGCCCACGACGGTCCCTTCGAACTCAATCGCGACGAGATCGACGATGGCCGATGGATCGAACCGAAAGCCCTGGACACCTGGATCGGCGAGGGCGCCGAGGGCCTGACACCACCGCTGGTCTACATCTGGCAACACGTGCGCAACGCGGAATGAACGGGTTGCCAATGGCGTCGAACAGGCGATGCTGAAGCTCGAAGGCCTTGCCCTGCGGCGCGGGCCCCGCCTGCTGTTCGAGGACGCCAGCCTCACGATCCACTCGGGTTACCGGACCGGTGTGACGGGGGCCAATGGCACCGGCAAGTCCAGCCTGTTTTCCCTGGTCCTTGGAGAACTCCACGCCGATGCGGGTGACCTCCGGCTGCCCGATGGCCTGACCATTGCCCACGTCGCCCAGGAGACCCCCTCGACCGACCGGCCCGCCGTAGAATACGTGATGGACGGAGACGTCGAGCTGCGCCGGATCCAGCGCGAACTCGAGGGCGCGGAGACCGACGACGACGGTCACCGGCAGGCCGAACACCACGCCCGACTTGACGCCATCGACGGTTACGCCGCCCGCTCACGCGCGGCGAAACTCATGCACGGGCTGGGGTTCACGCCCGAGCAGGACGAGGTGCCGCTGCGCACCCTCTCCGGCGGCTGGCGGATGCGGCTCAATCTCGCCCAGGCACTGATGTGCCGCTCGGACCTGCTCCTGCTCGACGAACCCACCAATCATCTCGACCTGGACGCGGTGATCTGGCTTGAGGCGTGGCTCCTGGCCTACCGCGGGACCCTGCTGCTCATCTCCCACGACCGGGATTTCCTCGATCGCGTCACCGATCACGTCCTGCACATCGAACAGCGGCACGTCACCCTCTACACCGGGAACTACACGGACTTCGAGACACAGCGTGCGGCACGGCTGGCGACGCAACGGGCGGCCTGGGAAAAACAGCAGCGGGAAGTCCGGCACATGCACCAGTTCGTCGAGCGCTTCCGGGCCAAGGCGACCAAGGCGCGGCAGGCACAGAGCCGGCTGAAGGCACTGGAACGCATGGAACTCATCGCGCCCGCGCACGTGGATTCCCCCTTCCATTTCTCGTTCGGGGCCCCCGAACGGCTGGCCAGCCCGCTGTGCCGAATGGAAGGCGTGTCCGTGGGTTACGGTACGTCCCCGGTGCTGACGGGCCTGCACCTGAATATTGCGCCGGGGCAACGAATCGGCCTGCTCGGGCACAACGGCGCGGGCAAATCCACCTTGATCAAACTGCTGGCCCGGGAACTGGACCCGCTCGCGGGTCACCGCACGGACGCGAGAGACCTGGCGATCGGCTATTTCGCGCAGCACCAGCTCGAACAGCTGGACGCGAACGCCAGTCCGCTGCTCCACCTGCGGCGGATCGACCCGCGGGCAAGCGACCAGGCACTGCTGAATTTCCTCGGCGGATTCGGGTTCGCTGGAGAGCGCGTCGGCGAGCCGGTCGCGCCGTTTTCCGGCGGCGAGAAGGCGCGACTGGTTCTCGCCCTGCTGGTTTACCGACGCCCCGCCCTGCTGCTGCTGGACGAACCGACCAACCACCTCGACCTGGAAATGCGGCTGAGCCTGACCATCGCCCTGCAGAGTTTCGAGGGCGCGGTGGTCCTGGTCTCCCATGACCGGCACCTGCTGCGCACGGTCACCGACGAACTGCTGCTGGTCAACGCGGGGGGAGTACGACCGTTCGACGGCGACCTCGACGACTATCCCCGCTGGCTGGCTGAAGAGCGACGCCGGCTCGCGCGACAGGAAGAGACACAGGAGCAGCGACCACGCGACGGCACGGGTCGCCGTGAAAGGCGAAAGGACGAGGCTGAACGGCGCAGGCAACTGGCACCGCTACGGCGCGAAACCCGGCGACTGGAAGCGGTGCTGAAGCGCCTGTCCGAAGAGAACGAACGCATCGAGCAACGTCTCGCGGACCCGACGATCTACGAGGACGCCGCCAAACCGGCGTTGGTCACCCTCCTCGAGGACCGGGCGAGGCTGGCCGCGGAGCTGGCCCAGGCCGAGGCGGAATGGCTATCCGCCAGCGAGGCGCTGGAATTCGCTGAGGGAAACTTGTCACCGGACGTAACGTCATAGATACTTTTAAGATTGTGTGGTTTGGATCTGCAGGTCCGACACCATGATTCCATCCCGGACCGGAAGCATTCATGAAGTACAAGCCGTTTCTCGTATTCGTCGTCGCCCTCGTCATTACCGCCTGCGCCACCACGCCCACCGGGCGTCGCCAGCTCATGCTGGTGTCCGAAAACCACGCCATCGAGGCGTCGAAATCCGCCTACGCGGATACCCTCAAGCCTTTCGCCCAGCAGGGCAAGCTGGACAACGACGCGGCGCTGAAGGCGCGCGTCACCCGGATCACGGAGAAACTCATTGCCCAGGCCATCATCATGCGCCCCGAGACGAAGGACTGGGACTGGAGCGTCAAGGTCCTGGACGACCCCAAGACCGTCAACGCCTGGTGCATGGCAGGCGGCAAGATGGCGATCTATACGGGTCTGATCGAGCAGGTCAAACCGACGGACGATGAAATCGCCCAGGTCATGGGACACGAGATCGCGCACGCCCTGGCAAACCACCAGGCGGAGAAGATGTCGGTGTCCATGGCGTCCACGATCGGCGTGCTGGCGGTGGGAATCGTCTCGGACCGGCCCGGTCTGGCAATGGGCGGTGCCGCGGCCGCCGCTGCGGTGGCGGTAAATCTCCCGAACAGCCGTACGGCCGAGACCGAGGCCGACCGCATCGGGATCGAGCTGGCCGCCAAGGCAGGCTACGACCCACGCGCCTCGGTCACGCTCTGGGAGAAGATGGGCAAGCTGTCTGGCGGCGGCACGCCCCAGTTCCTCAGCACCCATCCCGCCCCCGAAAATCGCAGCGAGGCGCTCGGCAAGCTGATCCCCGAGATGATGCCGTACTACGAGGCGAAAGGGGAAAGGCCGGTCTACAAGCTGAAGACCACCTGACGCTCGCCACATGTTGGGGGCTCCTGTCTCTCGGGGCCGAATACACAGGGCATGCGTGTCACGGGATCAACCGACTGGCGGGTCAGCGAACCGGGAAAGGGGTCAGTTCTCGCATTGTGGCATCTGTCGTCGAAAGACTCTCCCTACCGTTGCGAGATGGAGGCCGAAATACTCTGCAATTTCCCGATAGCTGTAGACACCCGTGGCGTAAGCTATCGACGATAGCCTCATTGCGTTCAGCACCCTTGCGGGCAATTGCCTCAATCGATGGCGCTGGACCGCGACGCTGAGTGCTCGGGATGGTCAACTTGTCGCCATGCATCCGCATCTGTTCCTGTGTCCGATCTACAAAGTCATCTTCGCCGAGATAGATCTGTTGACGTAATCCTGACCAGATAGAATCATTGCCCACGCCCTCCATCACGAACTGCCGGTAACGTCGGCGCGCGGCCGCTCATCGTTGGGCAAACTGCGCCAATAACGCGTCGGTTGCCAGCCAGTCTGTTGCCACAGTTTCGCTTGCCATCGCACCGTAGCTGCTCCACGGCCAGTCTCCCGGGAGACTGGCCATACTGGCCCTCACCGGATTCAATACCAGATAGTGCTGAACGGAGTGTACACTCCGTTCAGATGCCGCATGCCTTTCGATAGATTTGTATCCGAAGTTTTAACCACCAGGTGATAGTAGTTGGTCATCAGCCAATAGGCATGACACAACCAGTTGAAGCGGTCGACAACCTTGGAAAGGGTTTGCAGAAACGACTGCCGGTCATCGTCGTCTTCGTCTTCGAAAATCGCCTCCCGACGATCGACCTGAGCGGTGACATGGTATAGGGCGTCAGAAAACTCTATGCGCAGTGGTATTGACATGCTCTAGATCATATCGAAATGCTGCAAATGCAAAAGTGCGAGAATTGATCCCCTTTTCTTCTGTACTGGAAGCTCACCCGCACCTTGCCGACGCGGGCGTACACCTGACCGCTGGCACGCTGGTCGAATTGCCGGATCTGCCTGCGTCGGATAGCAAGTCCGTGCTGAGGCTTTGGGATTGAAGGCATGCTTAATTCATGCGAGCGAGATTGGGGCAATATGGTCAATGCTCTCGCGGGTTTCGCTTACCGCGCGCGCCAACTCGTATGAAGTTTGCAGATTCATCCAGAACTGGGCACTGGTGCCGAAGTAGCGTCCCAATCGAAGGGCTGTATCGGCGGTGATGCCGCGTTTGCCATGGATGATCTCGTTGATCCTGCGGGGCGGTACATGAATGTCCGTCGCCAGCCGGTATTGGCTGATGTCGTATTCCTCCAGGAACTCCGCGAGGTGTTCTCCGGGATGACTGGTTGTAATTTCAGTGGTCATGGTGTTCCTCAATGGTAATCCGTGATCTCGACGTTATAGGCATCCCCGTTGCGCCATTCGAAGCAGATGCGCCATTGATCGTTGATACGGATACTGTGCTGGCCGCGTCGGTCACCGGACAGGGCTTCAAGGCGGTGGGACGGTGGTACCCGCAAGTCATCCAGGGAAACCGCTGCATCGATGCGTTCCAGCCGCATTTTCGCTCTGCGCAGAATGTCCTGCGGGAAGCGGCGGGAGACTCTTCCCTCGCCGAGTTTTTCGGTTTCCTTGTCCCTGTAGATCTTGATCATGCAAGCATAATAACGAATAACGTTAATAACGCCTAGCGTTATTTTCAAATCAGGACGCGAAAGAACTGAAATGCGCCCCGATTTTCGGATCGTCACCGACGCCAAAGACATCACCGCCAAGATCCGCGACCGCCTGCTCGAGCTACGTATTCGGGACGAGGCTGGTATTCAGTCGGACACACTGGAGACCCGCGACTGGACGACCGCGATCACGCCATCGTGCTGCCACGCACCGGCGCGCGGCTCGAAGTGGCCATCGGGTACCGGGAAACCGGGCTATTCGACATGGGGCAAAACATGGTGGACAAGGTGGAGGCCTCCGGCCCGCCCGATACCATCACCGTGCGCGCCAAGGCGGCGGACATGCTGGCAACAATGAAGGCTTGCCGGCGGCAGCGCGAGGGATGACGTGACCCCACCTTTTTCTGTATCCAATAGTCAGTCGAACAGGCCAACTCGCATACCGACAGGTAGTGGCGCCCGCTCTTCCGGCAACAGGCCTTCTGTACCAGGGATCTGGGACCGGATACGAGAATCTTCACTGAAGTTTCACGTTTTCGTTATGACTAGCGTCGCTATAGCTTGGGTAGCAGATATTTTGGTGGGGTTTTCCGCAAATGGGGCAAACCTATTGAAAAACGACCCTGCCTGCCCGCGTACCCCCTACAAAACCGTGAAACTTCAGTAACTTGTATACCCGTAGGCCGGGCCAAGCGAAGCGGACCCACCACAAAAATTCGTTTATGGACGGACACTATTTAACTGAAACACTGGCCGACCGGTCCGATCCGGGGTTGAAAACTTACCCGTCGGAACTGCTGCCGGGAAACTGTTTCACATAGACATCCTGCTTCGGGTAAGGGATCTCGATTCCCTCGCCCATAAATTGTTTGTAGATCACGGTATTGAGGGCATCGACCACCTGGCTGCGTAGTTGGGGCCGAATGATCCAGCAATGCAGTTCGAAATCCAGGCTCGATGCTCCGAACAAGCGAAACCTGACGCGCGGCGCCGGTTCCTCACAGACATCCGTATTGGACAGACCGATCGACATCAAAACCTCCCTTGCCCGGTCAATATCCGAGCCATAGGCCACCCCGACCGGAACCCGAACACGGGTCTTTTCATGCCGTCCGCCCGACTCGTTGGTCACCGTGCTGGCACCCATGATCGAGTTGGGTACGGTAACCTCGACATCCGATCGGGTACGCAGGCGGGTACTGCGAATACCGATGTGTGTGACCTCGCCCCGCGATCCGTTGTCCAGCACGATGTAGTCGCCGATCCTGAAGGGCGCATCGGCGAGGATGAACACACCGGCGAAAAGATTCGACAGGGTGTCCCTGGCCGCGAAGCCGAGTACGATACCAACGATGCCGGCGGATGCCATCCACGCGGTCATGTCGATGTTCCACGCTCGAAACACCAGATACACGGTCAGTGACAACACCAACATGATCGCCAGATTTTCAAACAGCGGCAGGGTCTGGGGCTGCACCATCAGTGCACCTTCCTGGTTGTCGCTAAGCGCCTTCAGTGCCAGTCGTGCAACGCGGATGAAGAATATTGACCACAACGCCACCAGAATGGTCAGCATCGTGCTCCAGGCGCTGCTCAACTCCCACCCGCTCAGACCCAGCGGCGCCAGCGCCCAGAGACTGCCGACAAGCACCACTGACCAGAACAGGGGACGGCGCATCATCTCTGAAATCTGATTGACCAGATCGATACTGCTGCTGCCGGTAATACGCCGAATTACCCGCCACATCATCCAGTCGAGCACCTTGGCCGCGATCAGTGCAAGGCACAGAATCAAAAGCGACTTGATGTAAGCGTGGTCTTCCAGGAGCCGCGCGATTGAATCTGCCAGATCGTTGATCATTGTCCCGATTTCCAAATGAGTGCTTCAGGGTGTCGCGGTGAGGGTGAGCAAGTCAGTCTGAGCGCACGGACGTCTTCGGCCCCGACCGGTAATCAAAGACATCGAGCAGGACGACTCGGGCCTCGATCTCCACGGGCCGCTCCAGCGACTCCTTCAGTTTCTTCCGGACGAGATCGATGCTTTCCTGGACATCGGGCATCCTTTCGCGCGATGCGCTTGCGGTGACGCGGACGTGCACGACGTCACCGGGAAAGTCGACCGAAACCTCGAACAGCCTCGCGGATCGCGTGAACAGACCCTGATTTTGCTGCGCCAGCGTGGCGAACACGCTGAGCACGTGGCTGCGGACGTAGAGACGGTTCAGCGATGCGCCGAGCGGATGGAGCAGACCCAGGGACACCGCCGCCACGACGACCAGCGCCAGCGCGCCTCTGAGACGGGTTCCGTAACCCTGGGTCACGAATACCACGCCCCCGACCAGGACGATTCCGGAGAGGTTGGTCAGAAAAAGCAGGAAAGCACCTGCCGCGATTTCACGTCCACCCTGCTCCAGGCCCAGTTGCGCCAGGGACCTGCCAACGTCCGCGCTTGCCGCGTGGCCCTGAGCCAGACCGATCCCGGTCACGGCCAGCGGCGGGACGAGCGCGACCG
>JAYENI010000153.1:0-9338 GCA_034722015.1 Pseudomonadota bacterium | reverse complement strand
GGCAACGCCTTCAAGAAGGCCGCACGCTTTGCGCGTCAGGCCCTGGAGCGAGATCCCATCAACGCCCGCGTGCGGGATATCCTGGTCGTTTCCCATCTTTCCCATGCCCGCAAGCAGATCCGGCAGGGCAAGAACACCTTGGCGCGCAAGGAGCTGGACGAGGCGGCGAGCTGGGCCCGCACGGAGGCCGCCAAGGGGCGAGTCGACAACCTGCGCGGGGTTCTGGAGGTGACAAGTGGTGACCCGGAAACCGCGCGTGAGCGGTTCTTGTCGGGCTTCGAACGCACCGGCGGCGGGTTGGTCGGACGCCTGTACCTGCACCTGGAGGCCCAGCAATCCGGACAGAATGTGGACGCGTTCATGGGCCGGGCACAACTCCCCACAACGCCGCGCAAACCCGCGAGGGAGCAGGTGCTGGCGCTGGTGCACGCACTCCACGATCTGAGCGGCGAGGACGATTACCGCCTTAGCTCCGCCCTGGAAAGCATGGTCAAGCCCTTGAAAAAAGCCGCGGTACAGGATTTCTCCCTCAACGAGATGGAGCTGATCTGCGAAACCTGGCTTCGCGCGGATCACTCTGATCTGCGCTTGACCTATGCCCGGGCCGCCCTGAAGCGCTGGCCGGGGTCTCCCACCTTCGTCTTTCATCGCGTCGACGCGGCTCATCAGGGCTTCATCGTCTTGTCGCCCAGGGAAGTTGAAGCGCTCGAAAACGCCTTCGATCGGGCGCGCGAGGACGGCGATGAACGCAGCACCCATCGAATCGCGGAACTGCTGCGGACCGGCGCGCCCTTCGCGGAACCCGATGACCCGGTATTCGATCCTTTCGCGGCCCCGGGTTTCCCCGAGGGTCTGCCTGAATCCGCGGATCTCAATCAAATCATCGACCTGGTGATGAACACACCCGGTCCGCCGGAGATTGAAAGGTTGAAGCGTGAGCTTGGGCCAGAGGAGGCGCGCCGCGCGCTCGAGGCCATGTTGCTGATCGGGATCGCGAATGACGAGGCACCGGGCATCTTCCCCGAGCCCTCCGCCCCGAAACCCCGTCGCGGCTCGCGAAAGAAGCCCCGCAAAGCCAACCCCGATCAATTCGATCTGTTCTGATGCAAGACCCCTATCTGACGCTCGGCGTGGCGCGGGACGCCACCGACGAAGCGATTCGCCAGGCCTATCTGGCCGCGATCCGGCGGCATCCTCCGGAACGTGACCCCGAGCGGTTTCAATCCATTTGCGATGCCTACGAGACCGTCAGGACGCAAAAGTCGCGACTCGAATACGCGCTGTTCGACACCGACATACCAACGCCCGGTGAGTTACTGGAGCGCTTGGTCGAAGGCGGGCGGCCGGGTCGTCCCGACATCGAGCTGTTTCGCCAGATCCTTCGTGGCGCCGCGGACAAGCGTTGATGGATGCGGCGCTGAAGGAGCAGCTCGTCGAGCGGTTTCGCCGGTATCTCGACGGCAGCGATATCGATCACGGCGATTCGATGTCCGACGCCGAGGCGATCGATCTGTACACCCTGTTCACCGAACTGGCGGCCTTGAAGAACGAGGTGAAGCTGGAATCGCGCCAGGTCAAAAATGCCCTGGATTTCAGCGGGGAAATGATAGAAGGTCTGCGCCAGAACAATCTCCAGCTCGGCGCCGAACTCTCTCGCCGCCGTCAGGAGGAAGACGAAGCCCGGCAGGCCGCGGAACAACCGCTGTTGCTGGCCATCCTGGAGTTGCGGGACAGGTTGCAGGCCGCGCTGGGCAGCCTGAAGGCTTTTCGTCCGGGCGTGATCGCCGGGCGCAAGACGAGGCGATTTCTTACCAGTATGGACGAAGGCCTGGAGATCGGTCTGCGCCGCCTGGACGAAATGCTGCGCAACTATCAGGTTCGGGCCCTGGATCCGGTGGGAGCACGCGCGGACCCGGAAACCATGACCGTCACCTCAATCGAACACCACAAGGACCAGGATAACGGCGTGGTCCTCGAGGAAGTACGGCAGGGCTTTCTGCGCGGTGCGCAAGTCCTGCGTCTGGCCGAAGTCATTGTCAACAAGCATGAATCCAAAACATGAATGAAACCATAATCGGTATCGACCTGGGCACCACCAACTCCGAGGTCGCCTTGATCCAGAACGGGCGTGTAGAGGTACTGGAGATCGACAGCGGCTCCAGGCTGCTTCCCTCGGTCGTCGGTCTGGCGGACGACGGCACCCTGCTGGTGGGTGAGTCCGCGCACAATCAGTTCACCCTCTACCCCGAGCGGACGGTGCGCTCCATCAAGCGGAGCATGGGCAGCGACACGAGTGTCGCCCTGGGCACACAGCACTACACCCCGCAAGAAATCTCCGCGATGATCCTCAGGCGCCTGAAGGAGGTGGCTGAATCCCATCTCGGAACCGGGGTCAGCAGGTCCGTCATCACGGTCCCGGCCTATTTTTCCGATGCCCAGCGCCAGGCCACGCGCGATGCCGGCGAGATCGCCGGGCTGGAGGTCGTGCGCATCATAAACGAGCCCACGGCCGCGGCACTGGCCTATGAAGTCGGCACCAGTGGCCAGAGACACATCCTCGTCTACGATCTGGGCGGCGGCACCTTCGACGTATCCGTCGTCCGGATGGAGAACGACGTCGTCGAGGTGCTTGCCAGCCACGGCAACAACCACCTGGGCGGGGACGACTTCGACCAGAAGATTGTCGATTACGTCCTGGCCCACCTCGAGGAGAAACACCAGGTCGATCCCTCCGAATCCCTGAAGGCCATGGCGCGCATCCGGCGCGCCGCGGAGACCGCCAAGATCGTCCTGTCCAACAATCCCTATGCCATGCTGGAAGAGGAATACCTGATCGAAACGGACGGAGAACCGATCCACCTCTCCCTGGAATTGTCGCGTGAGGACTACGAGGAGATGATCAACCCGTACATCGATGAAACCTTGCAGGCCGCCCATACCGCCCTGGACGGTGCCGACATGAGCGTATCGCAACTGGACGAGATCCTGCTCGTTGGCGGCGCCACGCGGACCCCCCTGATTCGACGGCGCCTGGAGTCGGAGTTGGGTCTGCAACCCCGCAGCGAGGTCGACCCGGACCTGTGCGTGGCGACCGGCGCCGCCCTCCAGGGAGGCGTGATCGCGGGCGATTCGGTTTCCAGCGTCCTGGTGGATGTGACACCTTACACGTTTGGCACCAGCGCCCTGGGTGAGTGGAAAGGTGAAATATATCCCTACAAGTTCGTTCCCCTGATCCGCAAGAACAGCGCCATCCCGACGTCGAAGAGCGAGGTCTTCTTCACCGCGTTCGACGGGCAGACCACCGTAGAGGTCATGGTGTACCAGGGGGAGGACTCTGACGCCCTCAACAACACCGAGATCGGCCGGTTTCTTATCGAAGGGCTCGAAGACGTCCCGCATGGAAACCCGATCATCACCACGTTCTCACTCGATCTCGACGGGATTCTTCACGTCCGCTCCAGGGAAAAGAGTTCGGGTCTGGAAAAGAGCATCACCATCGACAATGCCGTCGCCCGCTTCGAGGCGGAACAGCTGGAGCAGGCCAAGACCCGTATCGGTGAACTGTTCGAAGGCGAGGTCGCGGACGTGGACGATTCCACACACAACCGCCATGTCGTGCAAGCCAGGGCCCTGATCGAAAAGGCGGAGCGACTGATCGACGAAGCGAGCGAGGATGACCGGGAGGACCTCGTCGACCTGATCGAAGGCGTCAAGGACGCCCTCAACGCCCCGGAGTCGGAAGGTTTGCCGGCCGCATCGGAAAGCCTCACCGACCTGATCTTTTATCTGGAATCCTGAATGGAGCGCTGCCCCGTCTGCCGTGCCCGCCTGAACGGGAATCCGGAGTGCCGGCGCTGTGGAACCAACCTGTCGCAACCCATCCTGATTGAACAACGGTCGGATTCCCTGACGCGCCTGGCCGTGAACCGGCTTGCCACCCTGGAGCCCGTCGAGGCGGCAAACGCACTGGAACAGGCACTCACACTGAAGACCGACCCGCTGACCCGGGCCTTGCTCGGGTTTGTGCGCAAGACCCTGGGACGATGATCATCCGGAATCGGCGCACGCCGGCGGAAAAGGTCGAATTGGGCAGCCGGGTCTATGCTGATCGTTCGCAACGACGCAAGGAGCGGGTCGTCGGCATGATCTCACAGGAGACGATGGCTGGGCGGCAGCACGGTAATCAGCCGGCACCTCTACTCTTTCTCTTGACATCAACACCCGGTGTCCATAGGGTTCGGAGGGGGTTCGGGCCAACCGGCGTCGAGCACTGCACCGAGCCGGAGCGGTGGCCCGAGAACCCAGGATCTTGAATTTCAAAGGGAGGAATACAGAAATGATAAATGCACAAGCCTGGATTTTGTCAGGGGCCCTGGTCTTTACCGTTGGCCTCGCCCACGCCGGTGGCCCTAAGGACACGCATCCATGTTATGGCGTGGCCGATTGCAAGTCCCAGACCTCGAAGGAAACCTTCTCGAAATGCGTCAAGGCCAACGTCGATCAGGCAAACCAGATCCCGCAGTGCGCGGATTTTCGTAATGACAAGAAGGCGTACATGAAAGAGCACGGGATCGACGGAGTCGACTCCTTGTTCAACTAGACCCCCGATTCAGGAGTTTGCTGAACACGTTCGTCTTCCGGGTATCGTCATTCGCGGAAGGCGCACGCAGAGTGAAGCGACGCGACTCGGATAGAAGGCGGAACGGGTCTGGACCGATCCTGAAAAAGCGCAATTGAGGGGTCGGACAGGTCCGTTCCGCGATGGTCTACTTGCGTGCCTGATCGCGCTGTGTATTTCGATGCCGCTATTTTCCTGTTCGGGTAAACGGCCGCCCGATCTGGGACGGCATCAGGGGGGCCTTGCGCCCTGCCCCGACACGCCGAATTGCGTATCCAGCGACAGCGCCGACGCGTCTCACCACGTGTTGCCGCTCAAGTTGAACAAGCCGCCTGACGTCGCCTGGGAAGACCTGATCGACGTGGTGTCCCGGTATCCCCGCACCCGTGTGATCACGCAATCGGACGGTTACCTGCACGCCGAGTGCAGCAGCGCCGTCTTCGGATTCATAGACGACCTGGAATTCGACCTTCGGGCGGATGCCGGGATCATCGCCGTGCGCTCGGCATCCCGTCTCGGTAGTTCCGATCTTGGCGTCAACCGCAAGCGGGTCGAAAATATTCGTCGGATCCTGAAGGACCGGGACAAGAATCGATAACGGGCGAAGGCCATTGTCGCGTCGAGGTGGCTGGGCCACAACAGGACGACGGATATCCAGGCCGATTCCCCCTCTCGTACCTCGTCCGAACAATCCACCGCTGCGTCACTGGGAAAACTGACTTACCTCGGCATCCGGTCGATCCGAATTCCGAACGTCATCGCCCCGATGACGGTGTCCCCGTCCCTGACGGGAACGGAAACCTGAACCAGACTGGCCTGCGCGCTGTCGTCGAACTCGACGTCACCAATATGGATCGCACCCGAGCCACCCTTGTACGATTCGATAAACTTGGCCTCGTCGCCCTGCCAGTAGTCACTCGTCCGGTTCGTCATGCAGACGTTCGCACCCAGGTTGTCCATCACAAAGATTTCGGCGAGGTACGGATGCGTTTTCTGCAAAACTTGCAGGTGCGTCCCGCATTCAGACTCCATCAGCGAACGCATGAAGTCGGATACCTTCGGCTCCGCGCGCCATCTTTCGTCGGTCGCCTTGATCTCTCCCAGGGTTTTGCCGGCCTGGTTCCGTGACCGGACCGCCTCGACAATGACGGGATCGACGCCATACTTCGTCAACGTTCGATCTGCGAGGTCAGATACGCCTTTCGGCGCGGTATTCGCGGCTTCGGCGATGGCTGCCAGGGAAAAGATCAGTGCCGCGATTCCTGCGTTTTTAACTTGTCTCATCACCGTGTACCTCCGCGTGAGACGCCGTACCGGGAGTATAGTCCTGCGTGGCAGCGGCAGCCGTCCCCCCCGGGCGGCCGAAGGAATATCGGCCCTGATGGAATGACATGCTGACCCGAATTTTCTTCGGATTCTGTTTCCCGATTGCCGGAATTTCCACCACTCTTTCTTGCTTCAAGAGACGCATGGTTTGGACGGTTCATTGAAAATGCGGATATTTCGCACCGTGGTTCAGGTGCTCGCCATCGTCAGTATCACGCTCGCCGGTCTGGAACTGGCGCTGCACCTGACCTATTTCAGGTATCTCGAGGAACCCCCGATCGAGACGCCTCCCGATTATTACGTCGAAGACGAGGCACTCGGAATCGATCAGGCGCCGGGTTTCCCGAAGGCGACCTTCCGGTTCCGGGGACCGGCTTTCGAGATCTTCAACAACTCCCTGGGGTGCTTTGACCGTGAACGTGAGGTCCGGCCCGGCTATGTCCTCGTTGTGGGAGACAGTTTTACCTGGGGATATGCGCCACTGGAGGCCATGTGGACTACTCTTCTGGAGCAGACCCTGGGGGGGCAGTTCGTCAAGTGCGGCGTGTCGGGAACGGGAACCCGGTACCAGCTTGGCAAGGCAAGGAAAGTGATCGAAAGGATCGGGTTCCCGCCGGCCGCCATCATCGTACTCCACTACGACAACGACATGAACGACGACGCGGTGTTCCCGGGAGACACCGTCGTGGACGGCCAGCGGGTCGAGAGGCTCTGCGCTCTGAATATCGAGACAGGTGAACTGACATGGTGCGACACGGAGCAGCTCGCGGCGCGGCGTAGTGCCAATGACACCTGGATCCGAAAACACACGCAACGGCTGTTCCTGCTGGAGCGCGTGTTCCGGCATTTCAGGGGCGGAGCAGCCGGCGAAGGCCCCCGGGCGGCCCTGGAGGTCAGCCCGGTCATTCACCGGCGCTATTTCGTCAGCCTGCTCGGACTGGACCCGGAGACCTATCCGGCGATCCGCCCCCTGTTCGAGAAGCACCTGGATTCGATCGTGGAGTTCAGGCGCTACGCCGAGGGGATCGGATCGAGGCTGATCGTATTCGACATGCTGAACGGAAACGGCCCGCTGCGGGACGAGTTCCGCTCCCGGGCGGCGTCGATCGTGGAGTACAACTACAGTCTCGATCAGGCGCTCGACGATCCGGATTCGCTGGCCTATCCCTTCAACCCGCACTGGACGCCTCGCGGGAATGCGATCGTGGCCGGAAAGATGGCGAATTATCTGGAAGAAAACGGCGTCCTGGATTGACGCCCGAATCTGACCGCGAGCCTGGTAACCAGACAGGAATCGCCAGCATTCAAACGGTGCATTGCCTGTACGTTTTGAGTAGCTCGTTTCCGATCCGGGCGACTGTGCCAGACAAGGAGTGGCCGTCTTCGACCCTGAAGAGACACTCGCACCGCCGCCGCTGAGCAGCTGCTATGTCGCGATTCCGGTCATTACTCCTTGATGTTACCGACCCAGTCGAATCGAGTAGGGACGGCGAAGAGTGGCCGAGACAGTGCTCTAGCATTTTCTCGGCCAAGCTTCACGCAGTTGTTCCGTGATGCGAGCTTTTTCAGACCTCAAAACGGCGGCGATGTCGGTATCAATTGCTGAAGCTACGGTAAGGCTTACTGTGAGGAAAACGGTCAATCGCCTCTTCATGCATTCGGACGATATCGTCGAATGGTACTTGTCGTACGAATACGGGTTCGTGCAGCGGCTTGTGAGATATCGAGAGTCTACTTGATTTGAGTCAAAGGGAGAGTCTGGCCGAATTCGGCTGACCTGTTCGCGCTGCTCCCGACACCGGGAACGACTCGTCCCCTGCAACCAATATCACACCCTTCCGAACCGCTCCTGCATGTACGAAAACACCGCCCGCAACCCCATGGCCTCTCCCCCCGGTGGTCGTCCCGGTCGATCCCGGAGGTTCCAGCCCATGACGTCGAAGTGCAGCCAGTCGGTGTCCGCGGGGACGAACTCGCGGAGGAAAAGTGCGGCGGTGATCGCCCCGCCCCAGGGCTCGGCCGAGCAGTTCTTCAGGTCGGCGATCTGGCTCTTGAGATAGTGCCGGTACTGTCCGTGCAGGGGCATGGGCCAGACCGGGTCCGCCGCTGCGACCGAGAGGTCCCGCAGCGTCGCGGCGGCCGTGTCGGAGGTCGAGAACATCGCCGGCATCTCGGTCCCCAGTGCGACGCGCGCGGCGCCGGTCAGGGTAGCGAAATCGATGACGACTTGCGGGTTTCCAACGCCCGAATCGCACAGGGCGTCCGCCAGCAGCAACCGGCCTTCCGCGTCCGTGTTGTCGATCTCCACGGTTTTTCCGTTGCGCGCCGTCAGCACGTCGCCCGGCCGGTAGGCATTGCCGGAGATGGCGTTCTCCGCTGTCGGGATCAGGACGCGCAGACGCACCGGCAGACCGCACGCCATGATCATGTGCGCCAGCCCCAACACGTGCGCCGCGCCGCCCATGTCCTTTTTCATCAGGCGCATCCCGTTCGCCGGCTTGATGTCCAGGCCGCCGCTGTCGAAACTGACACCCTTGCCCACCAGGGTGACACCGGGGCCCCGGTCGCCCCAGTTCATTTCGAGCATCCTCGGGGCGTTCACGCTGGCGCGACCTACCGCATGGACCATCGGGTAGTTTCCCGATAGCAGCTCGTCACCGACCAGCTCCTCGAACCGGGCGCCGAATGGTTTCGACAAATCCCGCAAGGTGTCCGAAATATCCCCGGGCATCATGTCAGCCGCCGGGGTGTTGATCAGGTCCCGGCACAGGTTGATTCCGTCGGCTTGCGATCTCACCCTGTCGAACGCCACCTCGGGACCGGCCACAAGGGTTGCGGGCACCTTGCCGTTGCCGGCGTAGCGCGTGAAACGGTACGCACCCAGCGCCCAGGACAGCGTGGCCTGATCGGCGAACCCTTCGCCGGGATCCTCCGCGATACGGTACTCACCCGGCGGCAGCCTCTGCGGCAGGATACCCGCGATCCAGAACCCCTCTTCGGCGGACGCACCAAGCAGTATGGCGTCGAGCCCCCCCTGATCTCCCGGGACCGGCAGGAGTTTCCAGGGCGATGCTTCGAAACCCAGTGACTCGACCCAGCGCGCCACCGGATCTCCCCGCTCCGACACCCACGTCCGCAGACGTGTCTCGTCCAGCACAGGGAAGAAAGGGGTCGAATCTAGCAATATGTAGTTTCTGCCGCCTTGGACTTCTCTCCAGGGAAGAGAGGTTTTCGGTCGAGACGTAGATGACTATATAAAACTAGATTGGAGAGTAAGCCGGATTCTAGCCGACGCTTAGGCTGAAGTTTGTTTTCACTGTTAGCCGCCTGGTTTCCCGGCGGTGCCACAATATCCCAGCCATACGTCGATTCGTCCCCGGCTCCTCGCAGAACC